>JAWUWJ010000088.1:0-35995 GCA_034111925.1 Crocinitomicaceae bacterium | reverse complement strand
ATTGTTCTAAAAAGCATCTCCAATTCTGCATTGAGCGGGTTGGAACCTCTTGGATAAGTGTCGAGGCTTATTGGTCAATGAACAAGGACAGAATCGAAAAGTCCGTTCCTAATAAGTAGGACTATTAGTCTACCTTTTATAGCTTTGCACAAAAAAACAGTGATGAGCGAGAAACGTACAGATGTAAATCAGTTAGGTGAATTCGGATTGATTGATCACTTGACAAAAGATGTCGATAAGAAAATAGAGTCAACTGAACTGGGTATTGGTGATGATGCCGCTGTAATTTCTATATCGGATGACACTTCTATGCTCATCTCAACGGACATGCTTGTCGAAGGCGTGCACTTCAATTTAATGTACATGCCTCTAAAGCATTTAGGATACAAAGCGGTTGCCGCTAACGTATCCGACATTTGTGCAATGAATGGCGTTTGTGAACAAATCACTGTTTCAATTGCTGTCTCAAGCCGTTTCCCAATCGAGGCACTTGAAGAGTTGTACGATGGGATCAACACCGCTTGTAAAACATACAATGTCGATTTAGTTGGTGGAGACACTACTTCATCACTCACAGGACTTACAATTAGCATAACAGCAATTGGACGTGCTGCCAAAAAAGATATTTCTTATAGATCTGGCGCGAAGGATTTTGATTTACTCGTAGTAACTGGTGATTTAGGTGCTGCGTATATGGGACTGCAACTTCTCGAAAGAGAAAAAGAAGTGTATAAAGCAAACCCGAACATTCAACCAGATTTGGATGGTCACGACTACATTATGGAACGTCAATTGAAACCTGAGGCTCGCGTTGATGTGATCAGGTTCTTAAAAGAATTGGACGTTGTGCCGAGTTCAATGATTGATATTTCGGATGGCTTGGCCTCTGAAATAATGCACTTGTGCAAATCAAGTGAAGTTGTATGCCGTATTTACGTTGATAAAATTCCAATCGACACGACAACTTCAACTGCTGCGTTAGAGTTTAATCTAGACCCTGTAACGGCTGCGCTGAATGGCGGTGAAGATTTCGAACTTCTATTCACTGTAAAACAGGAAGATTTCGATAAGATCAAAGGAAACCCACACATGACTTTCATTGGACACATGACGGATAAGTCGGAAGGAATCTACCATGTTGATAAGGCTGGTTCTCTGGTAGAATTACAGGCTCAAGGTTGGGAGCCCTTCGATGGAAAAGATTAAGAAGCAGCTCTAATAGTTCTGTTGTACTTTTCGCGCACGACTATATCAAATGATTTTCCTTTGAGTTTAGATTCTGCCCAGGATTGAAAATCGAAGTAATCCAACGCAACGCTTTCGAATATATCATCATTCGTAATTGCAGCTAAATCGTTGTATAAATCCTCCCATTCTTTTTCCATTTCGAAATGGTCTTTGCATTTTACGAGGCGACCAATAAATTGAAGGAACACTTTTTCAAAACTGTACATTCTGTTGCGCGTTTTGAAAAACCGCTGGGTACTCTTTAGTGAATATGGAAGTAATTTATCGTGGTTTAATTCAATGTGAATCAACAGGTCCAACAATTGCGTAAAACCAATGATGTCTTCAGTTTTATCCAATTCAGAGTCGTTCAAAATTTTATTCACCCATTTCAAAGCGGTATTGAATTCTCCCACTCCGATGTAAGCCACTGCAATTTTGAATTCCAAAAATGCGCGTCGTGTAGACGTTATTTTGTCTCCGAAACCTAAAAGTTTCTGTTCAATATCTATTGCAATTTTTGACGCTTCTTTGAATGCTCCTTTACGGAGGTTCATACTTAGCTCAATACTACTTACGCTCGAAAATAATTTAATTTCAAGGTCTTCATTCGACTCAGTGTCATGTGCCAAGCTCTTTAATTGATTCAGGTAAACAATTGCTGTTCTGTACTCTCCTAGCTTATCTGAAATGTAAATAGCATTGGTAAGCACTGAAATCTGCTTGTTCGGCTCAATCGCAAGCTCTTTAGATGTTTCATTGAACAACTCCAGGTTCATTTTTAAATATTCCAAAGACTTCTCCAGGTCTGCAATTGCGTAATAATAGGCGCTCAACGTATGGCTGTACAAATACTTCCCTTCAGTCGTTATGTTCTTTGGATCAAAATTACTCAACAAAGGGGAACAGAGCTCCGTGTAGTTTTTCGATTCCTCTTCACTTCTGGCAACGCCCTTTTTGGCCAGTTGCGTAAACAATTGACTCTTCACGCTCCAGATGCGATTGTATTCTCTCATTTGGTCAATAAAAACATCTTCATTGTCGGACATTTCAACCAAATCATTACCGGAGACATTTAAGTAACCGCCTGTTTCTAAAATTCGTTTTTGCTTTGTTGATATTTCGATCATTAAAGCCGATTTCTCATACTTCACGGCAAGCTTTTCAGCACTTCTTAAAATTCTTCTGCTTTGATCATAAAGTGAACGTTCAAATAGAATATCCGCAGAATGTAGCATTTTATGGATTTGAGCTTCGATAGAATTTGAGCTATGAAAAGAATCAAGCGCAGAAAGTACGTGATCGTACAAACGTTTTTTGGTAATGGAAAATCTATTTAAGAAAGCCTCGCCTTTGAATTTTTCAAAAAGCAATTCTTCACTATATGTCTCTTGTTTGTCAAGGTGATCGAATATTCGGACATAATTGTTCTCCTCACCGATTGTATGGCGAGAGGACATCAACTTAAAATACCGTTTCTCTGATTTCGACATTGAAGAGATCAAGTCGAAGAGCGCTTCGTTTACTTTGCTAGACATGTATAAATATTATGATTCTATAAGTAGTGATAACAAGATACTTAAACATTTCCACCCTATTTTGTCAAAGGCTTGAAGTGTATACTTTATCTATTAAACGGCACAAAAAAAAAGCCATCTCTAAATTAGAGATGGCTTTCGAATATTTAAATTGATGTTTACTTTCTGTTGATTAAGACTAGTAAATCATCTTTAATTGCTCTTATTTCAATCTTGATCTTCATTTGGATCCGTAATTGGCGGTCCATCTTGATCTTCATTTGGATCTGTAATGTCAATAATTTTAACATCATCGTCGTCGTCGTCACCTTCAGGAGTATCCTCACCACCAAGTCTAGCACTCTCTTCCCATACTGGGACTTCAGTACTATCAGTTGAGTTTTGGGTAATCGTTTCCTTTTGACAAGAAACAAATCCTAATCCAATTACTGTTAATGATATGATAATAATTTTCTTCATCCTTTATATGACTTACTTAACAAATATACAGTAATACCTTTAATTTTCCAAATCTAAGACCTCCATTTTGATTGAAACGTGTGATCCTTTGATTGAACGGTCATCATTTAGCACTTCAACGGGGCCTTCCAAAGATATCCGCTGATCAGATACTTTACGGATCAATTCAATCCTGTTTGATGTTATCTCCATCCCTTGTGACCTATGATCCCCGTCAAACCTGCTCTTTCTAGACATGCTTTGATTTACACCAATTCCATTGTCATCAATCGTAATTTCAAGAATATTATCAACGACTTTCATATTTATTGAAATAAGTCCTTTAATGTCTTCATCGGGTAAAATTCCATGAATAATACTATTCTCAATAAAAGGTTGCATAATCATCGCGGGAATCATTATCGATTCGAGGTCAATATCTTCGGTCGTGATTTCATATTCAAACCTGCCTTGGAACCGCATTGACTCAAGCGATAAATAGAGCTTCAAACGGGCAATTTCCTCTTCCAAAGAAATAGTATTGTGATCTGTTGTAGCCGTATCGAGGTTCTTACGAATGAGTTGCGCAAAATTGGTCAGGTATTTATTGGCCGACAATCGATCTTGTGTATTGATAAAGTATTGGATTGAGTTTAAGGCATTAAAAATAAAGTGCCTATTCATACTGGCATTAACAGACTTTTGTTCCAGAGACAACAATTTGGATTTGTACATCAATTTCTCCTGTTCATTGAGTTCGTTGATTCGCTTTAATCGGAATCTGAAGATCAATAAGATCATGGACCCAACAATAACAATACAAATAAGGATGAACCACCACGTTTTGTAGAAAGCTGCACTAATTACGAATGGTACAGTAATCTCTTCTGAAATTCGACCATCAATATCTACCGCTCTCATTTTTAACACATAATCACCATCTGGTAGATTTGCAAAAGTAAAAGTAGGAACCTCTGATGGTGGCGACCAATCGTCATTTAGACCAATCAACCAAAATTGATATTTTAAATCCCTATGATACACCAAAGAAACACCATCAAGCTTAAAGATCAGGCTGTTTTTAGAATACGGGAACGTCAAGCTTTTTGGAAATCCATCTTCATCGAGCTCATCACTGTATTGACTGTAATCAAATTTTTGATAGTTCATCAAAATGGAAATCAAATTGATCCTAGGACGCGAAGCCTTTAATCGTTCAACATCATTCTGAAAACTTACCAATCCGGATGCTGTACCAAACCAAAAATTTCCTTCTAAATCAAAAAATCCTGAATTCAAATTGGTCTCTAGATCAGGAACACCATCGGCAATACCGTATCGCGTATACTTTATTTTCCCGTTCAAGTTTGACAAAACGAAGAGTCCATTATTTTTTCCTACATACACATTCTCGTCTCGCTGATTGATAAAGTTGACAAAATTTGAACTCGGATCATCTTCCAACAGCTTCACTTGACTGACTTTTCCATTTCTCAAAAGAAACAATCCTTCTTCGGCACCCAGCCATAGATTCCCATACATATCCGCTTCAATACTGTAGAATACCGAATTGACGCCTTTAACCGGATGGAAATTATTATCCCGATAGACAAACAGTCCAAGATTACTAACGCAGTAAATGACTCCATCAAGGATTTCAAGACCCCGTACAGTTCCTAAATACTCCGAGTCACGAGTCCCCATCTTTGTAAAGACACCATTCTCGTAAATAGCAACGCCTTTGTTTCCAGTGACATACATTGACTGGTCATCTATCTTATAAAAGGAAGCAATTTTTTCTGACAGGCCGTCAACCTCCTTATATGTGCTAATGTTATCATTGGCATCAAGAGAAAGCAATGATCTTTCACACCCAAACCAATCCAACCCATTCACATTTTGAACGGAGGCCCAAACAAACTCTTCACCTGTTTCAAATCGAGAAAACTTGCCAAACCTATCCTTCTTAACGATCCCTTTATCAAAGGTTCCGTAATAAGTATCGCCATTGGGTTTTGGCAATCCATTGAGAAATAAATCAGACAAAAAACCAGTACTTTGATCAAAGTATTGAAAGCTCAAACCTGGGAATCGAAAAATTCCTTTTCCTTTTGATCCTACCCAAATATTCGATGTATTGTCCTGAAAGAAACAACTGGTCTTATTTGCTGGTAACCCATTCGTTCGATCCAGCAACAAGATCTCCCCGTTTTTTTTAATTCGAACAATCCCTCCAACTGCATTCACCCAGATCTGCTCATCTTTATCGAGATAACACCCTTTAACAATCAATGTATCTAAGTCATACGTCTTGAATTTTTTTGTCTTAAGATCCATGTGAATTATCTCACCATTTCTTTTTGCAAAAATCAATTGCTTGTCATCACCCGTTACACCATAATAACTGGCCACTTCCAACTGAGGGATTGCATTAAAGTGATTCAGATCAGTTGTCTTTAAAACCCCTTCCCGTGTTGCCAAATACAATTCATTTTCATAAACATAAGCACTACGGATCCTATCAATTATTTGATTTTTTACTAGAATTTTGATCAGCTTATTGTCCTTAAATTCAAACAATCCACCTTCCGCTGTGCAAACCAAGATCCTCTTATTAAATTTCACAATCGCAGAAACCTTTCTTGATTGGTCTTCTCCAGTAAAACCAAAGCTTTTGATCTTCTTATTTTCTATCAATGAAATCCCGCCATCGTGGCCAATCCAAAGAACATCATCAATAGATGAGATAAAGTGTACGCGGTTATTCCACAATCCATCGTGGGATGAAAACGTGGTAAATTCTTTTCCATTAAATTGAGCCAATCCACCCAAAGTACCCACCCAAAGGTACCCGTCATTCCCTTGACCGATAGCGGTTACTTGCGACTGAGGAAGACCTTCTTCGGTACTATAAGCAACAAATGAATATTTTTGAGAATGAGAATTAAATCCCATCATCATTATGAAACTCACTAAGGCGAGGTATCTCATTTAAGAGTGTTTTAGCATTTTAACGAATTCAGTAACTCTATTTCTTGCGATTGGTACTCGAATCCCACCTTCCAAAACAGCAAAGTGTCCATCGTCATTTACGTACTCGCGCATTAAATCAAGATTAATAATATGTGATTTATGAATTCTGCTGAATTTCAAAGGATTCAATAAGTTCTCATAAATCTTAAGTGTTCTCGTATCTAAGTAGCGCGTTCCATCTTTGAAATAGATCGTTGTGCAATTTCCGCTTGCCTCAAGATGTGTAATTGTTTCATCATCCACCAATTTCAATCCTTTGGTATGGCTAATCGCGATTCGATTGCTTTGTTTGTTGTTCAATAGGTTATGAGACAACTCTTGCAACGAATCAAAATACGTTGTGTAACTCTCAGGTTGCTCGCTAAACGTTTGTCTCGTTTCTGTTACTTTGGCAACAGCGGACTGAAGTTCTTCAATGTCGATTGGTTTAAGCAAGTAATAAATTGCACTTGCATTGAAAGCACGAATTGCATAATCCTTAAATGCCGTTACGAATACAACTAGAAAATCTTTGTTTTCAATCTCCTCCAGCAACTCAAATCCTTCGGCACCTGAAGGCATTCTAATATCGAGAAAGACAACGTCTGGATTTGAAGATTCGATTATCGCTTTAGCCTGATCTTTCCTAGAAGCTTCGCCGATCACCTCGACTTCGGGGCAATACTCTTCCAATAACATTGTGAGGTTCTTTCTAGCAAATTCCTCGTCGTCAACTACTAAAGCTCTTAATTTCATAATTCGTGCAGTTTTATTTACAATCTAATATACTACTATATTTCATATCGACTCAACGTTTTCGCTTGATTCAACGCCAATTAGAATCACTTAATCAACCTTCAACAACAGTTCAATAAACCTCAAGCGCACTTTAGGTTATTTTTTTCTTTTTGCCGCTAAATGGCTCTATATTAGTATTGTCTTCTAACCTCAATAATACAATTAATATGAAAACAATTTTACTTTCGACCCCCCAGTTAATCTGGATTTTTAATGACAACGGAAACTAACAGTTTCCGTTTTTTTTTGCTATAAACTCTTCTATTATCTCCTTAACGGAAACTCCAAGTTCAATATGAGCCATGTGCCCACTCTCCAAAATATTCAGTGCAATGTCCAACCCCTTGATTCGATCTTCCATTGCATCGCATTGAACGATTGAATCGTGCTCTCCCTGAATTATCAATACAGCATCGCTATTTTCTTTTACGAAGTCTGTATTGTCAATCCTTTCGCTCATGGCTATTGAAGATTGAGCAATTGTTTCTGAACTTATCAAACTGGCCTCAGCAATCAAAGCTTCAACCTCTGAAGCTCTTTTACGAGGATTCATAAACAGATTTGGTACCGCAGTTTGAACAAACACATCCTTTTTGGTTTGAACCAATTCAGCCACTCTTTTACGGTCCATTTTCTTTTGTTCGCTGTCTGACCAGAAATTCGAATTCAAGAGGACAATTTTATCACATGCCACATCGGCCTTTTTCAATTCAAGCGCAACATAACCGCCCATTGAATGCCCGACAACATCGTACGAAGTAATTCCAATCTTCCGAACCAATTCTTGGACTGAAGTTGCAACCGAATCCATTGTTAGTTCTAAAGAAGGATCGAAGTCACTGGCGCCATGCCCCGGCAAGTCAATGAAAATACATTGGAAGTTTTTGAACTCTTCGAGGTAGTCCCACATGGAAATCGATTCCAAAAAACCGTGCAGAAAAAGAACAGGGCGTCCATTTCCGGACACCCTATGGTTCAGTTTATGTGTATTTTGGTTCGTCACCTAGCGGTTCATGATGTCTTCAATCTCATTTGCTTCAATTGGAATAGACCCCATTAAGTTGAATGGATTTCCTGATTCTTGAACGATTAAATCATCTTCAAGTCGAATCCCCAATCCTTCTGCTGGAATATAAATTCCGGGTTCACATGTAAATGCCATTCCTGCTTGAATTGGCTGATTCCATGGACCGACATCATGTGTATCCAAACCAATATAGTGCGAAGTACCGTGCATAAAGTACTTTTTGTATGCTGGCCAATTTGGATCTTGATTTTTAACGTCTGTGGCGTCAATTAATTTCAATTTAAGCAATTCAGCTTCCATCAATAAACCAACTTGTTTGTGGTAATCCGCCAATGTTATTCCTGGACGAAGCAATTTCTGAGCTTCATTTTTAACCTCAAGAACAGAATTGTAAACGGCCTTTTGACGGTCTGTAAATCTTCCATTCACTGGAATACAGCGCGTAAGATCGGATGCATAGTTCGCGTATTCAGCGCCAACATCCAATAAAATCACATCGCCATCCTTGCATTGTCTATTGTTTTCAATATAATGCAAAACGCACGCGCTAGCACCAGAAGCAACAATCGGAGTGTATGCAAATCCTTGAGATCTCATTCTCATGAATTCGTGAATCAATTCAGCTTCAATTTCATATTCCCAAACACCTGGTTTAATAAAACCAAGCAATCTATTAATTCCAGATTTCGTTATATCACACGCTTGTTGCATTAAATCAACTTCGATATCGTGCTTAATAGCGCGAATTTGATGCATAATTGGCGCGCCTCTTCTAACTTGATGCGCTGGAAAATCCAGTTTTACTTGTTTAATAAATCGATCTTCTCGCGTCTCAACTGCGGTATCGGCACGTAAATGTTCATTTGTATTCAAGTATACAGACGCAACCTCTGTCATCAGCTGTTTGAAGATTCTATCGAAATCTGTCAACCAAAAAACAGTTTTAATTCCAGAAACCTGAAAGGCTTGCGCTTTATCCAATTTTGCTCCTTCCCAAACAGCGATGTGCTCGTTCGTTTCTTTTAGGAAAAGAATTTCTCGAAAATCTGGATTGCTCGAATTCGGGCTTATCAACAAAATACTTTCCTCTTGATCAACTCCTGAAAGATGCAAGATATCTCTGTGTTGTTGAAACGGCATTGTGCTGTCGGCACTAATCGGGTAAGTATCATTCGAATTGAAAACCGCCAATGACGATTCTTCCATTTTCGCAACGAAGCGTTTTCTATTATGGATGTATAGATCTTTATTGATTCTGTCGTATTTCATGCTGTATAATTTTGTCCGAAGACTCTCGGAGTGGAAAAATACTGTTTCTAAGGAAAAGAAGGAATAATTCCTATCAATTATTTACATCGTAAATAGTTTACGTTCTAACCCACAATATTTGTATCGAACATAAACGGAGAAAGATGATGAAACAAGGAACAGCAATGACAATTACAAGTATACTATTTGAATCAAATGATACTGAAGTTTTAATCAAAGGAAACGTAACTCAAGGTGTTATGAATTATGACACAGACCTTGTTGTTAGTCACTCACAGTTAAATATTATATTCAATTCTCTTCAGAAGCAAAATCAAGATATCTCCGTAAATGATTACGTGGTATCGGAGAAAATGTACGATGGAGAATACTTATACAGTGCAAATTTTTCAGAATTATCAAATAACAAAATTTCATTGTTTGATATTGAAGGGAACCAACCATTGAGACAAATCAGAGCATAATCGAATATTTCTCGTCCATAAAAAGGCAACTTTTCGATTTGTTTTTCGTGATTCAGATGTAATATTTTACCTTCGTAGGAGTTTAATATTCTGCATTGGCAATAAATACACGTCAATTTAATTACTTACACCATGAAGAAGCGAGTCGCGATTGTACTTGGATTATCTATAATGATGTTCAGTTCATGCATCAAGGACCCTGTGCTACCAGCTGCAGAGCCATCGGCTGACTTGTATTCTAATTTCTACGCTGAAATTAACGGTGCGGCATTCGAATTAACAGAAAATGTTGTTGGATACACGAATGTTACTAGCAAGGAACAAGTTTTTGCAATTTCTCCAGATTTTTCAACTGCTGCTTATTTTTCAGCAATGTCATCGCCAAGCGTTTTCACATCTGTTAAAGTTGGTTTGGGAAGTGTAAGTTGGAATGCAAATGTTTCTTCCGACCCTTCACTCGCAGTTTTTAATGATTTCATGCTAACAAATACGTTACCCGTCTATTCCGATAGTGCTTTAATAGGATTTGAATTCACCTACACTGGCGCAGATGAAAGAGAGTGGAAGTCGAGCGAATTGAGCTTAAACATTCAAGATGTTGAGTTCACCGGTATTGATCAGGTTTCAGATGCGACTGGAGATTATTCTTCATTCACTTGTAGCTTCAACTGCTACGCATATAGCCTAAACCCTGATAGTTTAGCAATTCTTCCAATCGCAGTGAATCATATTGATTCAATTTCAATTGAGAACGCTTTATATCAAGGTTGGTTCAAAAGATAGACTGCGTTTCCTTGACCTTCTCGCATCGAAATGAGGCGAAGTCTAGTTTTTAAATGTCAAAAAAATCAATCATTCCGACTTTAATTGCACGCCTACCCAACCTTCTAAGGCAACCTTTCGTTATTTTTTTCGTAATTTAGATGTAACATTTTGACTGTTCAAATTGTTTATCTATTTACAGGTAACAATGACGAGTCAATTTAACTACTAATATTATGAAGAAGAAAGGCGCTATTATACTAGGATTAACTGCATTGATGTTTAGTTCATGTATTGAGCATGAAGTTATTCCAGCTCCAACTCCAACAGTTGATTTAACAGCTAATTTTATAGGTGACATCAACGGTGCGGAAATCGTTTTAACAGAAAATGTATTGAGCTTCGCTAATGTTTCTACCAAGGATCAAATTATTTTAGCTGCACCTGATTTTTCTTCTGCAGTTTATTATTCAGCAATGATCTCGCCTTCTATTTCGACTTCTATAAAAGTTGGTTTAGGAAGTGTAAGTTGGAATGCAAATGTTACTCCTGATCCTTCAATCGCATCGTTCAACAGTTTTATGCTTGCAAACGCAGAGCCAAATCCAGATCCTTTATATTCAACAAATGGAACAAATGGTTTTGCAGTAACTTATACAGATGCTACTGGCCGCGAATGGAAAACCAACGAAGCGAGCGTAATGCCACAAGACGTTAAATTCGTTAAAATGGCTCAAGACTCTGATAATTCAGGAGACTACTCTTCATTCACATGTAACTTTAACTGTTACGCTTACAGCTTACATCCTGACAGCTTACTTCTTGTTCCTCCTGTTGTTCAGCTTGATTCAATATCAATTGAAAACGCAATTTACGACGGTTGGTTCAAAAGATAAACTTAATTCTATAGGGGTTCTAGATACTTAATGGGTCAGAATTTAAAAATAGCCATAGTAGGTGATTATAATTTCACGTACAATTCGCATCACGCGACCAATCTAGCTATCGACCATTCTGCTCACTTTTTAGATCTCGATATCAACTATTATTGGGTAAAATTAAATGAGGTTGTAAAATACAGGCCTCAACAATTTGATCAATTTGATGCCATTTTGATTGCACCTGGTCCAATTAAAAACCCTTTCTTTCTTCACGGGATAATTAAACAAATCATCGGAAAAAATATCCCTGTGATGATCACAGGCGAAGGCTACCGAATTTTCATTGAGGTGCTTATCAACATGTATCAATTGAACGGAAAGAGTGAGAAATTAATTTCTGACAACTTGGTGGAAGGCGAACAGTTCGAAAAACTCCAAATTTTACCGCACTCTAAGGCTTTCATTCAATTGTACGAGAATTACTCTGACATGGAGTTGACATCTTCTCGATTTAGCCTATACCCTCAATTGATTACCTCGTTGGAAAATGATATCGCGGATATTGAAGCGTACAATCATTTTGAAGATCCCGAAATAATCAGTTTGAAAAACCACAACTTCTTTGTTGGATGCGGATTTTGTCCTCAAATCAGTTCGACACGCGAGATTCCGCACCCTATGATTTATACGTTCATTAAAGCAGCTGAAGTTTCGGCGCAAGAAAGAGCGGACAAGAAACCGGCTTAATTCCCTTCTTTCTCGGCTTTCTCCTTTTCAAACACTTCATCAATTAAATGATTTGAGAAGTCATCTGCAACATTAAAGGCAAGAACATCACACCGTTCGTTTTCTGGATGCCCAGCATGTCCCTTCACCCATTCGAATTCAATATTGAATTTTCCATGTACAGCCAAGTAGCGTTTCCACAGATCAGCATTCTTTTTTCCTTTAAAATTTTTCTTCTCCCAACCAAAAACCCATTTCTTCGTAATTGAATCAATGACGTATTTCGAATCAGAATAAATTTTGACAGGATACTTATTTGTGGTTAATGTTTCCAAAGCAACAATCACGGCCAAAAGCTCCATACGATTGTTGGTGGTCATTCTAAAGCCTTGGGCCATTTCCTTTTCCTTCCCTTTAAAGCGCATTACAATGCCATAACCACCATTTCCAGGGTTCCCTTTTGCCGATCCGTCTGTATAAATCTTTACCATTCAACAGCCAAATTAGCAATCTTGATTCGACTGCGATTCGTTCTATCAAAAATATTTTAAAAATACTTTGGAAACTTTTTAACTGTAAATAGTTTCCATAGTGGATTTTTATTCTACATTTGTCGAATGGATGAAAAAAGACTAGAAATTATAGAGCGTGCTAGCGCTGTGTATATGAAGTTCGGGATTAAGAGTGTCACAATGGACGATCTTTCTCGCGAACTTGGTGTGTCCAAAAAAACGATCTATAAATACTTCACGGATAAAAATGATTTGGTAAAATCCATTATCGAGATGAAGGTTGAAATGGATACAGCGATCTGCATTAATTGCAGTCAGCAATCAGAAAACGCAATTGAAGACTTAATAAGTGTAAGCAAGTTTGTTCTAGAACATGTTGGAAATGTAAACCCTACTGTTTTTTACGATTTGCAAAAACATTATAAGGACGCGTGGAAAATATTGGAAGATCACAAATGGCACTTCGTGTTGAATATGATCAAAACGAATATTGAACGCGGTATTGAAGAAGGCATTTATCGCGATGACTTGCACGTAGCTGTTATAGCACGGCTGTACGTAGCATCAACAGAAAGCATAATGAATTCTGAAATTTTCCCATGGCCAGAATTTAAATTTCAGGAAGTTTTTTCAGAAATGATTCGTCTACATCTAAATGGTATGGCGAATGAAGAAGGACTTAAATATCTCAAACAAACAATGAAACATGAACAATTCTAAATTAATCGTCGGTGCGCTTCTGATGATTGCGCAATTTTCATCTGCACAAGATGGAAGTTTCTCATTGGAGGCGGCGAAATCGTATGCCCAAGAGCATAACATTTCGGTAGCAAATGCAGATCACGACATCACGGACGCTAAGGAACGTGCGAATGAAGTAAGAGCAATCGGTCTTCCTCAAGTAAATATTGCAGGAAGTTTCGGTCAAAACATATCCCTTCCTGTACAAGTATTGGATGCATCATTCTTTAACCCGAATGCTCCTGAAGGAGAACTTGTTTCTTTTAGAGCGGGAACAAAGTTCACTTCTTCTGCTGGGTTAACGGCAAATCAATTGCTTTTCAACGGGTCTTATTTTATTGGATTAAAGGCAGCCGCTTATTTTGCTAAGTTTCAGGAAACAGCTTCTGACTTAACAAAAGAAGATGTTAACTATAACGTAATTCAAGCGTATCAACTTGCTTCTGTTGCTAAAGAGAACATTGCATTTGTTGATTCTATGGTTGTTACCGCAGAGTCAATGGTTGAAATGCAAGCCATTTATTTCGACTTGGGATTGTTGCTAAAAGAAGACATGGATCAATTGAAATATTCTGTGTTGTCTGCTAAACAAGCGCAACTCTCTTCAACTATTCAATATGAAAACGCACTGAATTTGTTGAAATATTCAATGGGATACCCAATGAGTGATCCTATTGCAATTTCACAATCTCCAGATGAGTTGCTTACAAATAATGCTATGGCAGGAGGCGATATTCATTCGAATCTGTCGTATGAATTGATTCAAAAGCAAATTGTTCTTTCCGAATTGAACCTTAAGAACAATAAGATGGCTATCGTCCCAACATTGGGCGCGTACTACCAGCATTCATATACGGCTCTGAGAAATGAATTCGACTTTTTTGATTCAGACCAACAATGGTTCTTGCAAAATGGATGGGGACTTCAATTGAACGTTCCAGTATTCGCAGGAGGTAAAAACAATGCGTTGGTTCAGCAAGCGAAAGTTCGATTGTTGAAAGATGAGAATTCATTAATTCAAATGGAGTCCGCTCTTTCAATGCAAGAAATGCAAGCAAAGAACAATTTGAGAGGCGCACAATCAAAAATGGACTTGCAAAAGGAAAACATTGATTTAGCAAAATCAATTTATGAGAACAGTGTAATTAAGGATCAAATTGGTGAAGGATCTAGTATGGCAGTTACACAGAAATACAACCAATTAATCATGGCTCAATCTCAATTTGTAGCAGCTAAGATTGACTTATTTCAAGCGCAATTGGAACTTGACAAAATTTACAATAACATTTTAGATAAATAAGAATTATGAAAACTACTAAAGCAAAAATATTCGGATTTGCATTCCTAGCAGGATCACTTTTGGTTTTACAATCTTGTGGTGAAGAAGTAAAGGAAGAGAAAGAAGTTGATCAAGCTCCTCTCGTGCATGTAAGTGAAATTCAAATGAAACCATTCACACACGAAATTCGTGTTCAAGGAACGGTAGCGACGGATCAAGACATCATTTTGAATTCTGAAATGGGTGGTCTTATTACAAAGATTAGAGTGAAAGCTGGTCAAAAAGTTTCAAAAGGAACTGTGATCGCTTCTATTGACGCATCAATTCTTGCTTCTAACTTGGTTGAATTGCAAACGCAATTGGAGTACGCCAAATACATGTTGGACAAACAAGAACAATTGAACAAGAAAGGTGTTGGTTCTGAAATGAATTTGGAAACAGCCAAGAATCAAGTTAAATCTCTAGAGACTAAAATCAACTCGCTTGGAACTCAAAAGGGAAAAGCTGTAATTAGAGCGCCATTTAGTGGAGTAATTGATCAGGTATTCGCGAGAGAAGGACAAATGGCTGGACCCGCTTCACCAATTGTTCGTTTAGTGAACAACAGCAAAGTAGACATCATTGCAATGGTTTCTGAAAAGCACTTAGCGAAGATAAAAGTTGGAACTGCCATTAACGTTGCTTTCCCTAACTACAGCGATATGAATATGGACTTAACAGTTACGAACGTTGGAAACTACATTGAGCCTACAAATAGAACGTTTAGAATTATGGCTGCCGTTGATAAGAACACGGTACTTCTTCCTAATATGTTGGCTGAAATTAGAATTACAGACTTATCTGTTACAAACGGAGTTGTAATTCCATCTTCAAGTGTTCAAAGAGATCAGGAAGGTCAAGATTTTATTTACATCATTGTTGACGGAATGTCTAAGAAAGTGATTATAAATGCAATCGAAAAATTCAATGGCGAAACACTTATCGAGGCTTCAAAAGAACTTGGTAAAGGTGCACAAATCGTGATCAAAGGAGCCAAAGGAATTGTAGACGAAACGAAGGTTCGTATTAAATAATATCACGATCTAATTTTAATATTATGTCAAAAGAAAATAAAGGATTTGCTTTGTCCACTTTAGCGGTGAACAATCGAAAAACAGTATTTCTTATCGCGATCATTATTTTATTTGGAGGATATGCTTCATTTAATTCAATGCCGAAAGAAAACTTCCCGGAGATTCAGATTCCTGAAATCTACGTTGGAGTAGCTAAGCCAGGATCTTCACCGCAATACATGTCGGAAAAGATTTCTAAAACCTTAGAGAAAGAATTGGGTGGAATCAAATTGGTTGATGAAATCAATTCAAACGCAGTTAACGGATACGCAACTATTAGAGTCAAATTTGATTTTAAAATGCCCGTTGATGAGGCCTTACAAAAAGTAAAGGATGCCGTTGATAGAGCGCGAGCCGAATCAAGTTTCCCTGCCCTTCCAGTAGAGCCGAACATCTTCGAGATGGACCCTTCAAAGATGCCTATTATGAATATCAACCTGCGTGGAGAAAATCCTGCGCTGTTGAAGGAAATTGCTGAAGAGCTTGAAGACAGAATTGAAGATTTACCTGAGATTAGTGAGGTTGACATTCGAGGTGTTCAAGAACAACAAATGAGTATCGATGTTGATCCAATAAAAGCACAAGCTGTAAATGTAAGCTTGGACGACATTCAAAATGCGGTTAATTCTGAACATCAAAACATTCCTGGAGGAGAAATTCTTGAGGACGGTGTTCGAAAAACAATTAAAATCGATGGTGAATTTAGATCAGCAGCAGAACTAGGCCAACTCATTGTAAAAAGAGACGACTTCTTACCTGTTCGATTGGAGGATATTGCAGATGTTTACTTCGGTAATGGAGATACAACATCTTATGCTCGTGAATTCGGTTCGCCAGTAGTAATGCTTGATGTTAAAAAGCAAAGTGGTCAAAACCTTTTGGATGCATCAGATAAGATCACACTAATTCTAGACGAAGCACAAAAAGATGGAACTATTCCATCAAGTGTAACAATATCAAGAACAAGTGATCAATCAAACAATACACGTGAGATGGTTTCGGGATTGGTTAACTCCATCTTCTTAGGGATTATTCTTGTAGTAGGAGTTTTACTCTTCTTCCTTGGATTGAGAAACGCAATGTTCGTTGGAATAGCCATTCCACTTTCAATGCTAATGTCATTCTCCATATTGGATGCGATGGGAGTAACGTTAAACGTAATGGTACTCTTCTCAATGGTACTCGCCTTAGGAATGCTTGTAGATAACGGAATTGTAATTGTCGAGAATATATTCCGACACATGTCTGAAGGCAAGAAAGCTACACAAGCCGTAATTCAAGGTGTTGGTGAAGTTGCCATGCCGATTATTGCTTCGACTGCAACTACGCTTGCGGCATTCTTACCATTAGCATTGTGGCCAGGAATAATGGGAGAGTTCATGAAATACCTTCCAATTACTTTAATGATTGTATTGGGATCTTCATTGTTCGTGGCCTTGGTCATTAACCCTGTAATTGCGGTTGCTTTCATGAAAATAACATCTGATAAGCCAAACCTAAAAAGAGTTCTTGTAATCGCTGGAGTTTCTGGTGGGATTGGAATAATAGCTGTGATCGCTGGAGGAATTGGATTCGGAAACATCTTAATCTTAATTGGATTGTTGGCGCTATTGAACTTCTTCGTTCTTACACCAGGGACAAGACGTTTCCAGAATGGATTCTTACCTAGACTGGAATCAGGATATGAAAAATTCTTAACCTATGCCTTGCACGGAAAACGTCCACGTAACTTGTTCTGGGGAACAGTTGGATTGTTCTTCCTTTCTATTGCATTAATGGTTGCGATTCCGCCAAAAGTGGATTTCTTCCCTGAAAACGAACCGAATTATGTAAACGTTTTCATCTCTCACCCAATTGGAACGGACATCAACGTGACGAATAAAACGACTCTTGAATTGGAAGAGAAGTTGAATACGATTCTTGCTGAGTATAGAGATGCTGATGACACGACTGGAATCCCACAAGACAGACAAATTATTAAGTCTATTATTTCTCAAGTTGGAGAAGGAGCTAGTGATCCTGCGCAAGGAGTTGCAATGGGTAACACACCGCACAAGGCGCGTATCACAGTCAATTTTGTTGAATCACAGTATCGGAAAAACGGAATAACGACTTCTGATATCTTGAAAAAGATTCAAAAAGAAATCAAGAGCGATGTTACGGCAGAAATTGAAATATCAGCGGCTAAAGATGCGGCAGGTCCACCTCAAGGTGCAGCAATTAACATTGAAGTAACGGGTCGTGGAGAATACAGAGACTTAATTAAGGAAGCTCTTAAGATCAAAGCATTCTTGGACAAGAAGAAAGTAAAAGGTGTTGATGGACTTAAACTTAATGTTGACGCCAACCGTCCTGAGTATGCGATTGTAGTAGACAAACAACAAGTTGGTGCATTGAACACTTCGACATTCGCTGTTGGTCAAGCCATAAGAAAAGCATTGTTAGGGCAAGACATTACAACGTACACTGTTGATGATGAGTCTTACGATATCACAGTTCGATTTAACAAGAAGAACAGAGAGAATTTGAATTCTTTATTGGATCAGGAGTTGATCTTTAGAAATCAAAAAGGAAAAATGTTGCAAATTCCTATTCGTTCGGTTATTGAAGAGCCGAAAGAAGCAGGTTCTTATTCTGCTGTTGTTCGTAAAGATCAGGTTCCATTGGTAACGATCTACTCTAACGTTACGGAAGGGGCCAATGCTACTGAAATCGTTGACAAACTGAAAAAAGAAATGGAAGGGTATAAAGATCTACCTGAAGGAATGGAATACAGTTTCACAGGTCAGATGGAAGAGCAAGCAAAAGAAATGGCCTTCTTATCGAAAGCCCTTTTAATTGCAGTGTTCTTGATTCTATTGATCATCGTTGCTCAGTTCAACTCTTATTCAATGCCAACAGTAATTATGCTTACAGTATTGTTATCGTTGATCGGTGTCCTTATGGGGTTATTGATTACGAGACAGAACTTCGTGATTATGATGACAATGATTGGTATTATATCATTGGCCGGTGTTGTAGTGAACAATGCCATTGTACTGATTGATTATACGAATTTGATTCGCAAGAAAAAACGTGAAGAAAGAGGATTGGGTGAATACGAACAACTTCCGTATGAAGATATCGTTGCCTCGGCAATTGAAGGAGGTCGAACACGTTTGCGTCCTGTATTGTTAACTGCAATCACGACTATATTAGGACTGGTTCCATTGGCGATTGGTTTCAATATTGACTTCATGAGTTTCTTTACAACTTATGATGCTAAAATATACATGGGAGGAGACAACAATATGTTCTTTGCACCGATGTCTTGGGCCATTATTTATGGCTTAACATTCGCGACCTTCTTAACGCTTGTAATTATCCCTTCACTGTACTTAATGATGTACAAATTGAAGCTTTGGATTTACAAGGTATTTAAGTGGCAAATGAGAAGTAGTCTATAGAATTAAGGGAGTTTAAAAACTCCCTTTTTTTTGCTCTAAACTTCCACATAACACTGCACAACAATCATTTACAGGAAACTCTAGATTGTGATAGTCTTATGCGTTCATCGGATAAAACAGGGCACTTGTCGAATAAATGAAAATAATACCATCATTAGGATTCCAATAATATTACCGTTTTTTTTCTATGAATGTATCTTTTTTACCCACGAATTGAATGATTTAATCAACAGAATGTTAAATCTCGATTATTCGAAAATTATAATCAAGGTTTTGGGGCTTTAAAATATTTTTATGAAGAGAGTATTAACCTTAAATTTGTCCTGTAAAGATTAATTTTAGTATTTGATTTTTAATCAGATCTAAAAGTCTTTTTCAGTGAATAGTGGTTAGGTTAGGTTATAGTAGAAGCAGCTCTCCCGAGTTGCTTTTGCTGTTTATAGAGGTTTTGTTTTGTGGAGAGCCAGATGGATATTAGATTTTAGACGCTGGATGCTTCAAGGAATTAAATCTACTATCCAAAAGTGAGGTACGAACGATCCAAAAGCCGCCGGCGGTCGAAAAGGTACAGCCGATCAAAAAATAGAAGTATCTTTCAGGTCAAAGCTTTCCAGTTAAAAATATCATCAACGCAATCCCTTAGAATGGAATTCAATCATATCGAATACAAGAAGCCCGTTTACAAAATTAAGGCAGGTCTTAAAGAGCACCTGCGGCATTATTCGCGCCTTGACGATCTTCCTATTACATACGAAGATTTAGTTCATTACGAAGATTTAATTCCACTAGAAGATGATCAGGGCAAAAAAACACTCTGGCACCTTGCCATTTATAAACAGGATGAATTAAAAGACCTTTCAAAAGCGTTGGTAGAAGTCTATCAAAAATTAGTTTCGGATGGTGACACTATTCCTTACTTAAAAATTGATAGAATTGATTTTTGTTCTTTTGGGAATTCGCAACCGTTTAGAGTTCGTGTGGTCAATGAAATCAATGACAACTATGACCATTTCTATGTAAAGCGTGCGGATGCTTCTCGGATTTATGGATTGGAGCTGGAGGAAATATTTTCGCCCAACCGTGTCAATTATCTTGTAGACAAGCAAACATTGGTAGAAGACCACGTTGTAGGAATTCCCGTGGATGATTTCATTCAGAAAAATAAAAGTGTCAAAATCGAAAATCGTTTGCGCCTTGCCAAAGAATTCGTAAAGTTCAATGAGCGTTGTTTCGTGCGATTACTTGGAGATATGCGTGCTTACAATTTTGTCGTGGAAATAACTCAAGATTTTGATAACATTCAGTACCGCTTGCTCGCTATGGATTTTGACCAACAAAGTTTTGAAGGCCGAAAGAATATTTACAGGCCCCAATTTTACAAGGACAATATAGATTTGGTTAAGTTGGTTCAAGAGGTGATGAGTATTGAAATGGCTGAGCAATACCAACGGATTGAAAGAGTTGCAATGAAAAGGAGATTCTCTGCCTCAAAGCGTCGGACAAGAAGTTTATTGCGAATCATGCGTAAAGACACTCTTTCAACCAAGAAGAACATCGAACTTTTGAGAAGTGAATTGGGCGCATTTCATAAAGACGATAGCTTTCTAGAATTAAAGTCTATGGGCGATATTCTGAACAAGCACCTAGAAATCAGCTTGAACATTAATATTTTATCGAAGCCTAGTTAAGGCTATTTTAATTGCCTTTATCTTACTCAATGGCTCTTTAAATGACAAGAATTAACCGCGCTTAACGACTTTACTCACGAGCAATCTTTGTCCAGTATCAGATATAAAATTCACAAAGTAAATTCCGGGTTCAAAACTTGACATATCAATGCTCATTTGAGCATTGGCAGAAGCCGTTTTAACAACTTGCCCTAAAGTGTTCACTACTGCAACAGTTTGAATGCCTTCTACATCATCAAGCATGATTAACAACTCATTATCAATTGGATTTGGTGCAATTATAACATTGCTCTCGTCAATTTCATCAATAGAGAGGGTGCAAGAGTAATTGTATACTGATGCGTTATCTACATATGTCCAGTTAGTCACGGAATAGGGCACATCATCTACAGACACACAGGATAAATTTGGATTCATTTCAGTTCTAAAATTGATAAACTGAGCATTATTCCCATTTGCGATATTTACTGTATTGAGATCATTATCATACGCGTCAAACGACTTCAAACTCGTCAAATGAGCAAGACTCATTGTTCCACTAAGACTGTTCACTGCAACATTCAAAAATTCCAGTTGTGTATTGTCACCAATTGTCAAAGAAGACATATTGTTAATACTGCAATCAAGAGAAGTTAAGGCGAGATTATTCGTAATATCCAGCGTTATCAAATTATTCCCATGTAAATTGAGAGAGTTCAAAGCAGTGTTCGCAAAGATATTTAGGCTGTTGAAATTATTATTCATTGCGTTCATCTTGTACAATAACGGATTTTGTGAAAGATCGAATGAACTCAGATTACACTCATCCAAATGAAGATCAGAAAGGACTGGGCAATTTGAAACATTTAAACTTGTAAGAGGATTCAAAGTCAAGTACAATAAACTCAATGCAGGACAACCTGAAATATCCAAACTAGTTAATGAACAGAACCCAGAGCTTAGCCGCGTTAATTGTGGTTGATTTGGAAGGCTCAGAGACGTCAGACTATTGTTTCCACAATACAACGCGAGTAAATTTGTAAACTCCTCTATTCCAACAAGGCTATTGGCATTTATTCCGTTACAATATAAAGTGTCATTGAAAGCAATTGCTTCAGACACTTGAATCTCACTATCGCCATTTGTATTTATATCTGCTTGAGCCAGTAAATGACTCTTAAATACCGCATCTGGAATTGTGACATTTTGAGCATTTACTACCCCTAAACAACTTAGTGCTAAAACCGCTATAACTATTTTCATCCTTTTCAATTTTTAACTAATCTACTCAGGCTTTCACTTTGAAAACTGGTACTAACACTCACTTTCCATAGAAAAGATACACTTCTACGATGATTCATAAAGGCAGCTATAAAATATTCGGTGACAACCACCTCTCCATTTTTTCAACGCTAATATCCTTGCGCTCTGCCAATGACTTTACTTGATCTTCGCCGATTTTACCGACTCCAAAATACTTAGATTCCTCGTTCGCGAAATACCAGCCAGAAACGCTCGCCGTTGGCAACATCGCCAAACTATCCGTAAGTGAAACACCCGTAAGTTGAGTCGCATCTAACAGCTTGAACAAGTTAGGCTTTTCCGTATGATCTGGACACGCTGGATATCCAGGAGCAGGACGAATCCCTCTATATTTCTCCTTGATCAATTCATCGTTACCCAATCCTTCATCTTGAGCATATCCCCAAAGATCGGTTCGTACTTTTTTGTGCAAGTACTCAGCAAATGCTTCTGCAAGTCGATCTGCCAATGCTTTCAGTAAGATTGAATTGTAATCATCATGATCTGCTTCGAACGCTTCTACTTTATCGTCAATGCCAATTCCAGATGTTACAACGAATCCGCCAATGTAATCGACAACTCCCGTTTCCCGTGGAGCAATAAAATCAGACAAAGCGATATTTGGAACGCCCGCCGCTTTTTTCGATTGCTGACGAATAGAATGTTGAACCATCAACAATTCACTTGCGTTTTCAGGATCGTAAATATGGATATCATCTCCAACTGAAGACGCTGGAAAGAGTCCAACAACTCCTTTATGCGTAAGCCATTTTTCGTCTTCAATTTGCTTCAACATCTCTTTTGCATCAGCGAAAAGTTTTGTTGACACTTCTCCAACTACCTCATCCGTTAGAATTGCAGGATACTTTCCATGCAACTCCCACGTTCTGAAAAACGGCGTCCAGTCAATATACGGCAGCAACTCGTCTGTTGTCACCTCAACGTAGTTCACACCCAGCTCATTCGGTTCCACAATATTTGCTTCTTCCCAATTGATTTGGTACTTGTTCTCCTGCGCTGTTTCAATCGGTAAGATTGTTTTCTTCGCTCTATTCTTTGCGTGATTCTCTCGAACTTTAACGTATTCCTCTTTAATCGAGGTTACGAAAGCCTCTTTTTTACTACCAAGTAAACTTTCAACAACGGTTACTGATCTTGAAGCGTCTAAAACATGAACCGTTTGATCCTTCTTGTAGTGCTCATCAATTTTTACGGCTGTATGAACACGGGATGTCGTCGCTCCACCAATCATTAATGGAATTGTCATTCCAGCGCGCTCCATTTCTTTCGCAACCGTTACCATTTCATCAAGCGAAGGCGTAATCAAGCCACTTAGACCAATTACGTCTACATTGTGCTCAATCGCCTCTTTGATAATTCTCTCAGGCGGAACCATTACACCAAGATCAATAATCTCGTAATTGTTACATCCTAAAACCACTCCAACGATGTTCTTTCCAATATCGTGGACATCTCCTTTAACGGTTGCCATCAATACCTTTCCAGAAAACGTCATTTTACCACCTTTTTCTTCTTCGATAAAAGGCAACAAATGTGCAACGGCCTTCTTCATTACCCGCGCTGATTTAACAACCTGAGGCAGGAACATTTTCCCACTTCCGAATAAATCTCCAACGACGTTCATTCCATCCATTAACGGACCTTCAATCACCTCAATCGGGCGGTCAAAAATCAGTCGGCATTCTTCAGTATCCTCAACAATATAATCTGCAGTACCTTTTACCAAGGCATGTGTAATTCTTTCTTGAACTGTTCCTTCTCTCCAACTTAAATCGACAACGCGCTTCTTCCCTTCTCCGCCTTTAACGGTGTCGGCATATTCAAGTAAACGTTCTGTCGCATCTTCTCTCTTATTGAAAAGCACGTCTTCAACACGCTCGAGCAATTCTTTATTGATATCACTGTAAACCTCCAGCATTGACGGATTCACAATCCCCATATCCATTCCATTTTGAATGGCGTGGTACAAGAAAGCCGCGTGCATTGCTTCACGAACCGTATTGTTCCCCCTAAACGAAAATGAAACGTTTGAAACACCTCCACTCACGTGAGCACCAGGCAAGTTTTCTCGAATCCATTTTGTTGCGTTAAAGAAATCCAAAGCATTGTTATTGTGCTCCTCCATTCCCGTTGCAACAGGGAAAATATTTGGATCAAAAATGATATCGTTTTGGTTGAAACCGACCTTATCCACGAGTACGCGGTAGGATCTTTCACAAATTTCAATTCGGCGCTCGTAACTATCCGCTTGACCATCTTCATCAAAGGCCATTACGATTACGGCAGCCCCATAGCGTTTTACTTTTTTCGCTTGCGCAATGAAGTTTTCCTCGCCTTCTTTCAATGATATGGAATTCACAACTCCTTTTCCTTGAACACATTGCAATCCAGCCTCAATGATTTCCCATTTCGAGCTATCAATCATTACGGGAACTCGCGCAATGTCTGGTTCGGCAGCAATAAGATTTAAGAACTTCACCATGGATTCTTTTCCATCGATCATTCCTTCATCCATATTGATATCGATGATTTGTGCACCTCCTTCAACCTGTTCGCGAGCAACACTAAGTGCTTCATCAAACAGCTCTTCTTTAATTAGACGCAGAAATTTCCGAGAACCAGTTACGTTTGTTCGTTCACCAACATTTACAAAATTGCTTTCTGGAGTTACAATTAATGGCTCAAGCCCTGAAAGTTTTAAAGTCGCTTTATTCTTCGACATGTTTCTCAATTTCTCTAGGTGAATAATTTACCGCCATATCTGCAATTGCTGCGATGTGATCCGGAGTCGTTCCACAACATCCTCCGATAATATTTACTAATCCTTCGTCTAAAAACTCTTTGATTTGTTCGGCCATCAACTCTGGCGTTTCGTCGTATTCGCCAAATTCATTTGGCAACCCTGCATTTGGATGTGCGCTCACTCCAAACGGACTATTCTTGTCCAAAACTTGAAGATAAGGCCGCATCATTGAAGCTCCAAGAGCGCAATTCAAACCAACAGAAAGCAGGTCCATGTGTGCAACTGAGATTAAAAATGCATCCGTCGTTTGGCCGGTTAACGTTCTTCCACTTTGATCCGTAATCGTTCCTGAAACCATGATTGGAATCTTCACTCCACGATCGTCAAAGACTTCATCAATTGCATACAAAGCAGCTTTGGCATTCAAGGTATCGAAAACCGTTTCAACCAACAGTAAATCAACTCCACCGTCCATTAAGGCATTGGTTTGTTGCTTATACGCTGTAACCAGTTCATTGAATGTAATTCCTCTAAATCCAGGATCGTTAACATCTGGAGATATGGATGCCGTTCTGTTTGTCGGACCGATTGATCCTGCAACAAAACGAGGCTTGTTTGGTTCGCGAGCAGTGAATTCATCCGCAACTTCTTTCGCAATTTTTGCGCTCTGAAAATTGATATCGTAAACAGCGCTTTCCAAACTGTAATCCGCCTGCGCAATTGTAGTTCCAGAAAACGTATTTGTTTCTGCGATATCTGCACCAGCAGCAAAGTACTCGGAATGAATTTCTTTGATTATTTCTGGCCGCGTTAACGACAATAGATCATTGTTTCCCTTCAAAGGGCTGTCGTGGTCTTCGAACCATCCTTTTCGGAAATCTTCCTCCTCGAGTTTATGGCGTTGAATCATCGTACCCATCGCTCCGTCGAGTAATAATATTCTATTTTTAAGTATTGATTTTATATCCTGCTTCATTGGTATTAGTTGGGACTATTGAAGCTGTGGGGATATTAGCTAACTTATCGTTTCAAGACGCAATGGTCTCGATTGGATTTGGCACCTTTTCTAACTAAGTTAGTCAGGTTGCCAAGGTTTCGTAGGGCCTATCCCTCCACCTTTCTTCATAAGTCTATTTGAATGAACTGGGACAAAGTTAGCACAAACATATTTCTAAACAAATAAATAATAAACATAGACAAATAGAGCTTGAATTGGTCTATCTCAAAATCTGAGTATTTATTTTATTGCAATTTTGAGCTGGACAATGACAATTTTTTCTAGCAAATCCAATAAAGCTATTGTAAATTAGAGGTCTATGAAACTCTTACTTATCTCCCTGTTATTGTTGAGCCATTCTACTTTCGCTCAGCTGACAACTTCCAACCTACCAATCATAATCATTACCAACAAACCCGGACAAGTGATTCAGGACGACCCAAGAGTTAGAGCTCACATGGGGGTCATTGATAACGGCGTTGGGAATATGAATAACGTTACGGATGCGTTTACAAACTACAACGATTCCATTGCAATTGAATTTAGAGGTTCTACTTCTCAGCAATACCCAAAGAAGGGATACGGCTTTGAAACACAGGACGATTTCGGAAACAACTTTCCTGTCGGTCTTCTCGGAATGCCCGTTGAAAATGATTGGATTCTGAACGGACCCTACCCAGATAAAACCCTAATTCGAAACGTATTGACATTTCACCTTGCAAGAGAAATGGGCCATTATGCTTCAAGAACACGCTATTGCGAATTGGTCATTGATGGCGATTACCGCGGGATTTACATCTTAATGGAAAAAATCAAAAGAGATGATGATAGAGTTGATGTCGCTAATATTCACATTCCAAACCAATGGCATGATACACTCACTGGAGGATACATCGTTAAGGTTGACAAAACAACTGGAGACGTTCCGTACCAATGGACTTCGAACTTCAACAATGAGGTAATCTTTCAATTTCAAGATCCAGAATACGGTGAAATGAACCCGTTGCAATCAAGTTATATGGAAAATTACATCAATGAATTTGAGGCAGCAATTAACAGCCCTAACTTCGCTGATAACGCATTGGGTTGGCCGGCATACATTGATGAACAATCGTTTCATGACTTCTTCATTCTTCAAGAATTAGGAAGAACCGTTGATGGTTACCGCTCAAGTTCGTTCTTGCACAAAGACAGAAACACCTTGGCTTGGAATGCAAAACTTGTTGCTGGACCGATGTGGGATTTCAATCTTTCTTACGGAAACGCCGATTACTGTCAAGCCGATGAGATTTTTGGATGGCAATATGAATTTGATAACATCTGTGGGAACTTCTCCACTTCAATTCCATTTTGGTGGGAGAAATTGCAAGAAGATTGGCTTTATGAGCAGAATTTAAGATGCCGTTGGGAGGAATTAAGACAGGGCGTATTAAGCACAGATTATATCAATAACTATATTGATTCGGTTGCTTTGGTATTAACGGATGCTCGAATTCGAAACTTCCAGAGATGGCCAATTATTGGGCAATATGTCAACTGGAATGGATTCGTTGGACAAACGTACCAAGAGGATGTAGATTACCTTAAAACGTATATGGAACAACGCTCGGTGTGGATTGACAATAACCTACCGGGGAGTTGCAATGTTGGAATTGAGGAACAAGAATTTATAGCCTTGTACCACAAAGCCTGGCCGAATCCATTTACGAATCAATTGGCGATTGGGTTCTCTACATTTGCAATTGGAGATGTAGTCGTTGAAATTCGAGACCTTTCAGGCCGTCTTGTCGAACAGCGCAAGCTCGGTGAGAAATTTGGAGGCGCGCACGCTATTGATTTAAACAGTGGGCAGTGGGACCGAGGAAATTATATTTATACGGTCTTATTGGATGGCGCAATACTTCATTCTGGGAAACTCATTAAAATATAACTCATGCTTAAAAGTTTTGCCGACGCTTTTCGCGGAATATTTCTTTTGATCAAATCCGAGCGAAATTTTCAAATACATATTGTCGCTCTAATCTGCGTTTCTGCCGCTGGATTCTACTTTGAAATCAACAGATTTGAATGGATCGTAATTGTTCTAACTTCGGCTTTAGTACTGGGATTGGAAGGCCTTAATTCTGCTTTGGAAAAACTCTGCGATGAAGTCACCGAAGAACGAAAGGAAAGTATTCGAACGATAAAAGACATTGCTGCAGGAGCCGTTTTGATTGCTGCAATTGCCGCGGTTGTTGTGGCGGGGTTGATATTCTCAAAGTATCTTTAACCGCTCCATGGGTTCAAAACAATGATTTTTCCTATCAATACAATTCATTCCCAAACGGAGTAAATGTTTTTAAATTCGGAAGTGGGTTGATCCATTTAGTTGTGTGCTTCACTTCTTTCGGTTCATCCGTACTGTAGTACTCTATCTCAACAACCCTCGCTCCAGTCATTAAATTAAAGTCCGTAAAATGCATTTTCCCATAACCATCGGATTCATGCCGGGTATACCCTATCAATTCAAATTCACCATCCTGATAACGGAACTTGTGAACGAAGTGCCCACGCAATAATTCAATCTCAATCAATAAAACGCCATTTACAATGGAGATTGATGAAAAACCATACATGGGCCTCAGTCCTTCTCTTGTATTGGGATATTGCGCTGGAATTGTCTCAATAGTCTTAGACATCAACGTCATTTCCCCGTTGGAGTTGGCAAAATAAATTTCCAATTGATAAGGTCCAATTTCATGGGCTGTATCTTGTGTTACAACCACGGAGTCCATGACACCATCTTTATTCAAATCACCCGCACAACTTGAAATCAAGTTATTAAACTCTGTTTCTCCTGAATAATCAGTCCCATCAAAAATAACCTTCGAACCATTGACCCACTGATTGTTCTCATTCCAAATATCACCGCAATCCATTTGACAATATTGAACTACTTTGGCTTTGGACAAATCAACCAAGGCGGCACTCCATCTGTCATGTAAAATTGAATCATTCTCAGATTTGTAAACCCAGCCCATGCTTAAAGTCTCGAAAACAGCATACTTGCCATTCGGAGACACATTCCATAAACTACAAAGATTCGCACTTATTCCGTCAATCTGAACAGCGTGTCCATTAGAAAGAATCCACGGCTCGCCATACCCTTCAAATTCTTCATCGTGCGACATATACCCTACCGAATATTCGTCATTAATTACCTCAATCTTGAGAAATTCATTTTGCTGTAATGATTCTTGTGTATACCAATTTAAAATCTTTGCTGTTTCCAAATAAATAGTCAGCATCCCAAGCTGTTCTGTGAGGTACGAGCTGTCGTCACTGACATAAACCCACTCCATTTTACTAATCTCAAATGACGCCATTTCACCATACGGGGACATATAGCCGTGACTCAAATGCCATCCATTGAGGTTTTGAATTTCAATTGTGTCTGAGGATGTAATTACATACGGGTCATAATTGTAATAGAATTCTCCATCATAAGACTTAAATCCAATTGAATAAACGTCATTGAGTTTTTCAACTTTATCAAAGTCTGGGGCATCACCCTGCCCAAAAGCTCCAAAATTCAATGATGCAATTACAATAAACAATATGAGAAGTGACTTAAAATTCATTCTGGTTTACTCTTTTCAAATTGAATCGTATAATCTTTTAAGCTAAACTTTTTATTATCATAATTCAAAAGTATCTGCGCTGTTGAGATTCCACGTTTTTTCCATTGAGCCGGATATGAACTGCCGTAAGGATAACCATTGTTACCGTCTATATTTAAATAGATTTCAAAATCGCCATCGCCATCAAAATCGTCTACTACCAATTGAATACCTGGCGATTTAACTAGCGCTTCTTTATTACTATTGGGATAAGGCATGTCTAACCAGAAATCATTAAACTCATATACTTTTAAATTCGAACTCAATACAATTTTGGGATAGAAGTGCAAGTGAGCGCCACCATCACCAATAAAAAGCAAGGAGTCTTTTATTCCATCTTCATCAAAATCCCACTGATTCGAATAATTGTAAACTTGGGTTGAATCAGTATGTAAATAAAATTGCGCGAAGGAAATTTCAATTTCTTCAATTTCTTGCCCAAAACCGAGGAATGAGGTCACAATAAACAATATGAGAAGTGATTTGAATTGCATTCGATCAAAATAATAAAATTCTAAATCAATTTAGTGATAACGTCGCGACTAAATAGAGATTGCCTTCACAAATCAGATGAACAAGATTACTTCGCCAACTTAAGGATTCTAAATGCGCCTCGAAGAACGATAAAAAAGACGAAGGAGCCAATAACCAAATCTGGAATTCTGTTGTTTAAAACACTTACTAATATTCCCGCAGCGATAACTCCAGCATTGATAATGATGTCATTGCTGGTAAAAATCATACTTGCTTTCATGTGAGCCTCGTTACTCTTGGATTTTTGTAGAATATAGAGACAAGCCCAATTTGCTATTAAAGCGAACACAGACACTACAATCATCGTTCTGTAATCTGGTAAATCACTCTCAAAGAAGTACCGTCTAAACACTTCGAACACACCGATTAATGCCAAAAAAATTTGAATGTAACCACTGTATAAGGCCACTTTCTTTTTTCTCGCAACTACAGCTCCAACAGCGATTAAACTCAATCCATAAACAAATGAATCTGATAGCATATCCAGACTATCAGCGACAAGTCCCATTGATTTGGAAACGACGCCGAAAACAGTTTCAATGAAGAAAAAACTGAGATTAATAATCAATACTTGCCAAAGCAATCTTGTTTGAAGGCTATCATCCGTTGTAATATCTTCAGCCGTCTCATTGGACTCAAGTAATTTCGAATTTAAAGAAAGAGCGTCTATAGAATCCAGAATTTGACGTTCGTCTTCACTATGATAAACCGTCAATATCCTTTCCTCAATGTTAAAATCAAGCTTCACAATTGTTAAGTGATTATCCAATTTCATCCGAATTAGATTTTCTTCGGATGGGCAATCCATCTTTTGAATATGAAACAGGGTTTTCTTCACAGGTATAAAATTACGCAGAAATGTTGGTATAAGATTTGGCTGAAATTCTAAGGAAATAATTGAGCTCCCTTTCTACCCAAAGGCAAGGAATCCTTAACGACACCATGTCGCTGGAAACCCTTAAACGCAAAAAAGGCGTCCATTTCTGAACGCCTTTACCAATTTCTGTGGACGCATCACAACCAAAGTCGAACCAAAATAATGAGTTATAGATAGCTGCTTAGGTTTTTTTCTTTTTTGACATTTCGTTAATTTAAGTTCTGGTAATAGTATCTTAACTCATTGTCCATTTTTTTGTTGCAAGTCCACAATAAAAGTCTAATGGAAATATACGGATAAAAAAACAGCAGTGATAATTTTCTCACTGCTGTCAATACATTATTAATAATGTAAATTATAGAACGTTTGTTTTTTTATTTTCCAATAACTAACCATCCACCTAAAGCAGTATTATACATTAATGTAACACCTTGTCCACCAAGAACAGTGTAAACACCACCACCTGGATTATGAACAAATGGTTGTGATCCAGTAGCTCCTTGTGGAATTGATACAATAACTCCAGTTAAAGCTTTTAAATTGATAATTTGACCTTCAACACCATTAGCCAAGCTATTGATAGTTGTACTAGTCGTAACAATTATTCCTTTCTTAGAAGTTACATCAACATCATCCAAAGGACCTGTCACAGAAATAGTAGTGAAAGTACCGTGCATAACTACACTATCAGCATAAGTCACTGTGAATGTCGAATCTTCAACATGATTAGCAACAATTTTACCCTCTAATAAAGTAGAATCTGCAACTCGAGCAATTGTTGATGCCGTGATGTGATTTACTAAATCAAGAGAATCTTGTGTGTTGAATGCATCACTCAATGTAATGTGATTCACTAGGTCAAGAGAATCTTGTGTATTGAATGCATTGTTATAAGCAATGTAATCTCCCATTGCAGTTGAATCAGCTATATGTAAAGCTAATCCTGCCGCTGTATGGTTTACTAGATCAAGTGAATCTTGTGTATTGAATGCATTGTTATAAGCAATGTAATCTCCCATTGCAGTTGAATCAGCTATATGTAAAGCTAATGCTGCTGCTTCATGAGAAGTCAATGCGTTTGCTAAGGTTGTTGAGTCAGCAGTTAAATGCGCTTCAAAGTAACTTGAATCTGAAGTCATTTTTGCTAACAATGCTGCTTCGATATTATCAACATAAATCTTTGTTACGGCATCTTGATTAGCAGTAGGATCATTCAAATCATTAATCTGGTAACCGTCCATATCTAAATCATTAATCGCTGGCTGACCACCTGTCATTAAAGGTGTAATGTCAAGAGCAGGTAAGAAACCTCCAGCTCCATCATCCATTCTAACATAACCTTCTCCTACCGGTCCTGTAAGGGGATCAAATCCTGCTGTGTTTCCGTCGTTGTAAGTTATGTTTTGTGCAGTTCCAATACCATCAGCTCCAGTAATGAAGTCTAAATAGTCAAGTGGTGTACCAACAAATCCTTGATCTAACCATACTTCGTATGCAGTCAAACCATCAGGTCCAATTGCTCCATCAACTCCGTTAGTTCCATCTGTACCTTGAAGTGAAGCGATAAATACTGCTTCAGATCCAACGTTCCCTTGATTTAACCATTCATCGTATGCAGAATCTCCGTCAGCTCCATTTGTTCCAGCAGCTCCGTCAATTCCGTTTGTTCCGTTAGTTCCATTCGTTCCATTTGAACCAGGTGCTCCAACAGCTCCATCAACTCCGTCTGTTCCGTTAGTTCCATCTGTACCTTGAAGTGAAGCGATAAATACTGCTTCAGACCCAACGTTTCCTTGATTTAACCATTCATCATATGCAGAATCTCCGTCAGCTCCATTTGTTCCAGCAGCTCCGTCAACTCCGTTAGTTCCATTCGTTCCATTTGAACCAGGCGCTCCAACAGCTCCATCAACTCCGTTAGTTCCATTAGCTCCGTTAGTACCGTTAGTACCATTAGTACCTGGTGCTCCATCAGCTCCATCAGCTCCAATGGCTCCATTGGCTCCATTGGCTCCAGTGGCTCCAGCTGGACCTACAGGCCCAGGCGTAGAAGAACCAGAGTTCTTAGCGTATAACGCATAAGGTACACTCATTAACTGAGATGTTCCCATTGTTGCATACGATGTTCCTCCTGTTATATCAATTGCTGTTTGAATAAAGAATGGTCCATTTGCCCAATCAATAGTTGTGAAATCATCAGTTGTTGTTCCTGTACCAATTTCTAAATTCACCAAGCCATACCCATTAGTAGAAGGTGTGAAGGTTTCAGTATAAACTGCTGTACCGGTAGGTAGATATTGAAGTATCGTTAATTGAACACCAACCGCTTGATTGTTCAAGATATTACTGTTAACATCTCTCATGACCGCTTGGTACTTAAACCCTTCTGGAGCTTGAGCAAATGCGCCCCACGAAAGTGCCAGTGCGGCAGTAATTGTGAGTATTATTTTTTTCATTTTATTTGATTATTTAGAGTTTGCTAATTAGTGAATCTTCACTAGTTTAAACGTTTTTAATTTATTTTGATTTTTTCCTAAAAGAATAAGCGAATAGGCACCAGGTGCAAGTGCACTCACTTCTACAATTGTTAAGTCACCTACCAATTTATTCTGAGCAACTATTCTTCCTGTTGCATCATAAATAGTATAAGTAACATTCTCAAAGCTTGGAGCTTTAATATTTAAAGAAGTTTCTACTGGATTTGGAAAAACACTTACCTCATACAAAGGCGCGTAATCATCCAATCCTACGAAATTCCAGTTTGTTTGATGGAATCCCTGAGTGATATCAGTTGCCCCATTAGACTCTGTGTTGATAACAACTTCACCAATCGTGAAATCAACACTTCCATTAGAGTTGGTATAAGAATCACCCTGTGTAGCAACAACTTCTTGTGCTAAAACCGAGGCAGAACATACGAGAAACAATGCAAATAGACATTTTTTCATAAATAAAATTTAGTTGAATAATCCGCAAATATACATTTATTAAAATGCTTATCCGGATGTTTCCCAAGGCAATTCCCTTTTTTTGTTACAGCAGCGACTAACACTCTATCGAACAGGCTAATAAAGTACCTTCTGTTTAATTTAAACACATAGGCGTTAAGGTAGTTCTGTAGAAAGTCATCATCAATTCTGTGATGAACATCGAGTAACAATCTTTTTGCATTGCTAATTGCTTTATGAACCCACGGCTTCATCTTTCCAGCCTCCTTTTTTGGTATAGTTTCTGGGTTGGACTTGCAACAAAAAAATGGACACTAGGTTAAGATCATGCTGCTAATTGTTCAAACTTCATTTCTAATTCAAGTTCATTAATCGTTTTGTAATTCAAAGCTGAGTGCCTTCTATTTCTATTATACCAAGTTTCTATCCACATGAAAATTGAAATTTCAGCATCTGAATACATATTGTAATGATTCTTGTACACCCATTCTGTTTTTAGGCTTTTAAAGAAGCTTTCAGCCACAGCATTATCCCAACAGTTTCCTTTTCTTGACATACTTTGTTTTACTCGTTTTTTGTAGCTTTTCAGGATGTTTCTGAAAGTTGTACTGGCATATTGAGAGCCTCTGTCGGAGTGGAAAATCAATTTTCTTTTGATTGGTCTGTTTTCTATAGCAGCGTACCAAGCTTTGATAACCGTATTTTCAGCTGTCATATCTTCACTCAGAGACCATCCGATTACTTTTCGGTCAAATAAGTCAATTATCACTGTTAAATAAACCCAACCCTTGGTTGTTTCAATATAAGTAATGTCTGATACCCATACTTGATTTTTTCTTTTCACTGAAAAATTTTGATTCAACAGGTTTGGCGATACTGGATAGTTATGATTCGAGTCCGTTGTGTTCTTGAATTTTCGTTTTCTTCTGGCTTCGACACCCAAAGCTTTCATCATTCTAGCCGCTCGAGGTCTTGACACCTTATACCCACGATTTTCCAGCTCTACTGACATTCTAGGTGAACCGTAACTTTGATGACTCTCTTCGAAAACATCTTCGATCAGCTCAATGATTTTTCGGTTCTCTAGCCATCGATCAGATGGACCAGACTTTAACCAGTTATAATATCCACTTGTACTCACATCTAGTATTTTTGACATCTTCTCAACAGGGTATTTCAATTTGTGCTTCTTCATGAACCCAATTTTTTGCTGTCGTTCGCGGAGAAGATGCCGATCGCCTTTTTTAAGATCTCAGCTTCCATTTTAGCATCGCGTAGCTCTTTCTTTAAACGAGCGATCTCTCGCCCCTCATCTGTAAGCTTTGCTTTTCCATGTCCCGGGAAGCTATTATGTTTAAACTCTTCTTGTTCTTTCTTCCAACGGTGGATCAGTTGAGCTCCGATACCGAGTTCTCTAGCAGCTTTTGCCACATTACCCTTTTCTCCTGACAACTTCACTGCATTTCGTTTATAGACAGCTGTGTAATTTCTTTTCTGTTTTGACATTTTACTAATTTAAGTTATAGCAACAATATCTTAACTCACTGTCCAGTCTAATGTAGCACTTCCAATACTGAATTAAAGAAACGTTTGGAGAATATGATCTTTGAAGTAAAGGAGCAAATGAACGATCTAAAAGAGAGCAAATCCAATTTTAAAGAGCAATTGAACAAAACGATTAAGATTCTACCGAATTTGCTCGAATGGTACAGAAACAGTAGTGTACAGGAGAAAAACAATTGCTTGGCTCGATCTTTCCTCAAAAACTCGTATTTGACGGAAAGGTAGTTCGAACCACTTTGATTGATCCTATGATTGCTATAATACTCAAATATAGCAAGGAAACTAGAGAGCATAAAAAAGGGACAAACTCATATTTAACGCGTTTGTCCCGTTTAGTGGTGATAGCTGGAATCGAACCAGCGACACATGGATTTTCAGTCCATTGCTCTACCGACTGAGCTATATCACCGTTTTAATTGTGCGGGCAAAGGTAATAACTTCTTTCTATTAAC
>JAWUWJ010000087.1:0-28884 GCA_034111925.1 Crocinitomicaceae bacterium | reverse complement strand
ATTGAACAAAGAGCGCTTTACGAGGAATTTGAAACAAATAACTTGTACGTTATTTTAGAGCCTGGATATAGTTTGGGCGGAACTGATATTAACTCAAAAGAGAATATTGCATTAAATAATTTCTCTGAGTTGAAGGCACTTTTCGTTCAGGAAGAAATTGTTAAAATTCAACAAGAGTTTAAAGTTCTCGCTAGAAAAAATGTCAAATTTGCTAGAATTTACCGTGTCACAACAAAGGATGGCGCAAATTTGGATCAGTTCGTAGAACGAATGAAGGAGATTAAAGGAGTACAACTATCTGAGAAAATCCCATTGTACTCGTATTCATTTGTGCCGAATGATCCAGCTTATACTGATGCGCAAAAAAGATGGCATCTCGATCAAATAGAAGCGGATCAAGCTTGGGATATTTCTCAAGGGTGTGCTACTGTGAAAATTGCAATTGTAGATGATGCCGTAATGACCAATCATGAAGATCTTCAGTCGAATATTTATACAAATTTGGGTGAGATTCCTATGAATGGAATTGACGATGATGGCAATGGGTATATTGATGATGTTAATGGATTTGATGTTGCTGATAACGATAATAATGCCTCACCACCGAGCAGTGCAACAGTAAGTTACTTCTCTCATGGAACACATGTTGCTGCTATCGCCTCGGGATCAACAAATAATGGTGTTGGAACAGCATCAATAGGTTTCAATTCATCAATCATTCCAATAAAATGTAAAAGTAACAGCAGTTCGAATCCTGCTGCATTGACGAATCCAATGCAAGGTGTTGAATATGCGATTGCTGTTGGTGCAGATGTAATCAATATGTCTTGGGGGTCTTACGCAAGTTCTTACGCGCACCAAATGGTTTTTGAGCAAGCAGAATTATTAGGAATTATTTGTGTTGGAGCGGTAGGAAATGATGGGTTGCAATTTATTGCTTATCCAGCAAATTACAATACTGTTCTTTCGGTTGTAGCTACAGGCACAAATGATGACCTGGCCTTTTTCACTAACTTTTCAGAATACACGCATATTTTTGCGCCTGGCGTTGATATTTGGAGTGGAATTGCAACTGGAACTGACCAATACGGTTATAAAAGTGGGACGTCAATGGCTTCTCCTCTGGTGTCAGGAATTATTGCATTAATGCTATGTAATGATCCAACTTTGGAGACGTATCAAATAAAGAATTGTATCACTGAAACTGCAGATTACATTCCAAGTTCAGCTCTTCCAGGTTTTTCGATTCCTAGAGTGAATGCACATCAAGCCCTTCAGTGCGTTGTGCCATTCATAAATTCATGTGACATTACAAACTGTGAGATGATAAAGAATGGAAGTTTTGAAGTTCCTAGTTTGTCAACAATTACGCAATATTCTCAGTGGGGAGGAGCTATTGGCGACGATGATTTGTGCTCATGGGAAGATTTCCCAAGTTCTGTAGATTGTTTTCCCGTTCAACTTTCGTCATCAAATCATTTCGCTCACATGCAGGCGAATATTCAAAACGATTCCATACATGTTTATGAAGGACTCGTTACCAAAGATGTTCTCGATTTAGTTCCAGGGAAAACATACGTACTGGAATTTGATTATTCCGTGGTAAAAGATGCGAGTTATCCAATTACCGATCATTTTGATTCAATTGCAGTTAAATTGGTTCGAAACAATTGGACACAACCGTTCGGCACGTATACAATAGAAGATTCATCATTGTTAGTGGCTTCAATTTTAGATCCACCTCTTGATTATATTCATCCGGATTGGGTTCCTTGGTTAAGTAATGCAGTTATTCCTGCTCAATATTTCAATCATGCTTCATTAACATTTACAATTCCTTTAGGAGCTTCTCCTACGATGAAAAAAATGGTCATTCATCCCGTAAGTGATTTTCCTGGATTGCCTGGGATAACAAGTACAATGGGACTTTGTTTAGATAACATCTCGCTAAAACCTGTGATTGATATTGTTGGAAGCTCTTCCAATTATAATCCATTGCCAAATGATTGTCTTACATTGAGTTCTTCAACTTCTGCTTCACAAGTGTATTGGGAACCTGCTTATATGTTTGCAGACCCAAGCCTTCCAACTCAATCGTTGTGTTTGGATACTATGGAAACATGTGCTGGAGGAACGCTTGAGTTTACGGTAACTGCAATGGATCCATTAATAGGATGTGCAACTACCGATACTGTCGTGTTAAGTATTCAGGGAGTTGATACTGTTGCGCCAAGCCCAATTGAGGTGGTATTGGAAGATGTTTTTGTTTGTTCAGCTGTTGATTACTTAGCGCCGCCTGCCGCTTGGGACAATTGTGACGGAACGGTTTCCGGGGTTACATTAACACCATTTCCTATTACTCAAAGTACTACTGTGACTTGGACTTATACTGATATGAATGGAAATACTTTTTCACAAGCGCAAAATGTAGTGCTTGGAGGAATTTCTGTAACAACATCTGTGTTGAATAATGTTATTACCGCAAATATTACTGGAGTCACGTATCAGTGGTTTGATTGTGATTCAAATTTACCAATATCAGGAGAAACAGGTCAAAGTTTTACTCCTTCCATAGATGGAAATTATGCTGTTCAAGTTACGAATGGAGCATGTATCGATTCGTCTGAATGCACTACTTACTATTTAGGTATGGAAGATTTGTCCGATGTTGCAAACTTAATTGTATATCCAAATCCATCTTCTGGAATGGTGACTTTTTTGAATGAAGGAGGAACAATTCAAAACATTCAGATTTTTGATTTAGCTGGTAAAATCATGAACAATGTCTCGAACATTAACACCAACCAAAAAGTGCTGAATTTAGGAGGATTGTCAAAAGGAATTTATATCGCTGAGATATCAATTGGAGGTAAAGCAGTTCGAAAAAGAATCGTTCTCAAATAATATTGAAATGTCCAATTGGGCTAGAGTTAAATACTGTTTTCAAAACTGAAATTCGGAGAAGTGTTTTTGCTTAGAAAATGATATTTCTTATAAATAGAAGAGGGGAATTGAACAGATGTCTGTTAAGATTCATTGAATCCGAAGTCCTAAACGGGGATTAATCTTCCAATAAATAAGAAAATTTCTCAGCAATAGATGATGCCTTTAAGTCCTCAATTGTATCGACATCATTCAGCTCTTCAAGAATCTCACAAGTGTGTCCCAATTCACGCAATTCACGCCTTGTTTCGTCAAGTAAAGTTTCTGTGCTCCACGCTTTATCAATGAAAATCTGCGGAATCATTTGACTCATACCGATCAAATAGTATCCGCCGTCTTCTGAAGGCCCAAAAACAGTATCGTTTGACTCTAGTGCTTTTAATCCTCGGGTCATTACCTCAGCTGTTAAATCAGGTAAGTCAGAGCCAATTCCGATCACTCTTTTGTAGCCCAATTTAAAACTCGAGTCGAAAGCATTCATCATTCTTTCGCCCAAACCATTTCCAACTTGAACGTATTTTTGATTGCCAGGCCAAAGTGCTTTGAGAATAACATCGGAGAAGTGAATATGCACATCACAATTCTCCATTTTTAGAGACTCGCGCTCCGTGATTTCAACCAAATGAGCATAAACATTAAAAGCTTCAGCATCACCAACGGTTTTGGCCAAACGTGTTTTGACTTTTCCAAGAACAATGTTCTTAGCAAATACGATTAATAAATTTTCTGATTGCATTAATAGACAGCTATTCCGTTTGTAACCCACTTGCCCCATTCTTTCGAATAGCCATGAATAATCGCTGTGTCTTTCCCTTGATCGTTGACCAATGGATAGCCACTATTTGCCCAATGAAACAGTCCGCCATACATATTCTTTACGTTGGTATATCCAGCGTCAATGAGCTTATTCGCAATGGTTTGACTTCGGGCTCCAATACTACAGTAAACAATTATTTCAGCAGATTTTGAAACCTTAGAGACAGAAGTGATGTTGAAATTATCATAACCAACACATTTTGCACCGTCAATATGACTGACGTTGAACTCATCAAGCTCACGCGTGTCCAAGAAAAAAGTTTTCTCAGTATTCATCCTCTTTGCTGCAGCTGAAATCGTGATTGTTTCCGTGTCATCATAATACGATTCAAGTAACTTGACATACTCCGGTGATTGTCCAATGGATTGGAAGCTCATAAAGAGAAAAAGGAGGATTGGATATTTCATTTTCTTAAGACGATTATATTTTAGTTTTCTTACGCACATTTCGTTCCAATAATTCCTATTGGCAAACCAAAGTATCCAAAGATGGTGAAAATCCTGCCCAAATACCCAAAGCACCATTGCTTAAATTGTTCGGAATGTTGGTTGGCGTCGCAAAAGGGTTCCCAGCCGTTTGAAGCTGAACGTATTTCTTTTCATAGAACTCGTATGCCGTTCGATCTATTTTGGAAAGCTTAATGACAACCGTATCTCCCATTTCGTATAGTCCTCTGAATTCATCAGGAGTAGCGCCAAAAGCATGCGGGTTTTCGTACCAGAAATCGAAAGTTAGACCGTCGAAAAAGGTGTCGTCAAAAGCAGGCGAGTAGGTTGGTTCGAATCCAGAATCGGCCCAGATTGTGTTTCCATTCCCATAGCCAATAATATTCGCTTCCCAGAAATAGCCGTCAAATTGATTGGGCGGATCGGCTAAAGTGCACCAAGAGTAACCATGGTTTGGAGTTCCTGGTTCTGGCAACCAATAGCTAGTCACCAAGGAAGTAGGAGCTACGATTGACGTTTCACCCGTGTATGTTTTGTCTTCATAAGTGACGTTTAGCGTATACGTTTTTCCAATCTCACCCCAAACTGTTGGGTCTAAGGTTGTGTAGGCACAGATGTTATAAACGGACAATAATGAAACCTCAATTCCCAACATCGCCGAAACAATTTCAGCGATTTCTGGAGTCAAGCTACTTGAGCAGATTTCATCCAATACAACAGTTGAAGTACCATTCGAAACGCTTATCGTTGCTCCAGAAAGGTATCCATTCAAAAATGCTTCAACATTGGTTGGAGCATACACTTCTTTAGATGTGGAAAGGAATACGACAGGTGGTTGCCCTGTTTCGATGCGTCCGTCAATGACAATCGTTTCTTCGTAACCGGGAATGTCAATTTCGACCTCCTTGGTGCAACTTGAGCCCAAAATCCCAATGACTAGTATGAAGAGTAAATTTTTGCTCATTGTACGTCCTTTTTTAACGGTATTTCTGTCCAAATCGTATTTCATTAGAGTTCAAAATTCCATGTTGCACTTGGTATTATTGGGAACAACGTTACCTGTTTCACACTGATGTCAAAATTCCCTGCGAAAAAGTCGCCATCGTTATCCACATACATAAAGTACGGGTTTGATCTATTGTAAACGTTGTATATCGAGAAGGACCAGTTGTATTTTATCTTCTTTTTCACCTTCACTATTTCTCCCGTTTTGTCGTCTTTTCGTTCCTTGTATGCTTTCGAATACCAAGTTGCTGAAATGTCCAATCGGTGGTAAGGTGCCATTCGAGTTGAGTTTCGATCTCCATAATTGAAAAGCAAATCTTGATCTTGAACATACCAGCTTGATGGAAGTGTTAGTGTGTTTCCTGTCGCGTAAATAAATGCAGAACTAAAAACCCATCTTTCTCCTAACTTATAGCTTAAGACAACAGATAAATCGTGGCGTCTATCGTATTTCGCTGGAAATGGATTCCCTTCATTTAAGTCTTCAAATTTACGTTCTGTCTTGCTCCATGTGTATCCAATCCAACCTGTTAATTTTCCTTTTCGTTTTTTAAGAAAGAACTCCGCTCCATAACTCCAGCCTTTTCCAAAGACCAATAAATTATCTGTATTGTCATTGATATTATCACCCGGTAATGCGCCTTCCTTATATTCGATGAGGTTTTTCATTCCCTTGTAGTACACCTCAACAGATGACTCAAACATATTGTCTTTAAAATTTCTGAAATACCCCAAAGAGGTTTGCCAGCCTTGTTGTGGTTTCGCGATATCTGTTGTTGGATACCAAATATCCGTTGGAAGTGAAACGGCGCTCAATGATGTGAGGTGCACATATTGGTAGTTGTATGAATAGCCAGCCTTGATGGAACTTTTATCGCGAAGCATCCACCTTCCAGAAATTCTTGGTTCCAATCCATCGTAAAATTGAATGAGGTCGCCTTTGTTGTATTGAACGGCAGAATCTTGCGTACTAATTCCATCTCCTTTAATGTATCGCGTAAATGGACCAACATGTTGAAATGTGCTATATCTTAACCCTGCATTGATTCGAATGTTTTCATTGACATCAAATTCATCCAGAAAGTAAGCCGCCGATTCATGACTTTTCAATTTCTGAGCGAGACCAGTATCAAAAACGACGTCTTCAGCTTCGGCAGAAACGCCAATCGGGGTGAAGGTGTGGTAAATATAATCAACGCCCCATTTGAGTTTGTGACGCGTATTTGGGTAATAACTAAAGTCAACTTTCCCGCCGAGATCTCGAATTCCAGACTTCAATTCAAATCGAAATTCATCTTGTGCAGAACCAAATTTGAACATGTAATCAGTGAACGTCGTTGTCACATTCATGAACAATTTACTTGAGAACAAGTGGTTCCATCGCAATGCGGCAATTCCATTTCCCCAAGGCATATCAACTGTGAAATCGTCCTCAACATTGTTAAAGCTAAATTCATCTTTGCCGTAATATCCAGAAAGATAAATGCGATCCTTCTCTCCCAATTTGTAGTTCATTTTAAGGTTCAGATCATAAAAGAAGTAGCTCGTTCCAAAGAAAGGCGAGTCATCTGAAATAGCCGCCTTCATTATTACGTCAATGTAAGTTCGTCGTGCAGAAACAACAAATGAACCTTTGTCTTTTTTCAATGGCCCTTCAATGGTGAGTCGAGAAGAAATTGCACCAATTCCACCTTTTAAGCCGAATTTTTTGTTATTCCCTTCGTTCATATTCACTTCCAGAACCGAAGACATTCTTCCTCCAAAGTTAGCAGGCATTCCTCCTTTAATGAGGTTTACACTTTTAACGGCATCCGCGTTGAACACAGAAAAGAAACCAAATAGGTGAGCGGCATTGTAAACAATTGCTTCGTCCAGAAGGACCAAATTTTGATCGGGGCCTCCACCACGAACATAAAATCCTTGTCCACCTTCCGCTGCAGACGAAACGCCTGGAAGTAATTGAATCGTTTTTATAATGTCGACTTCTCCCATAAATGCAGGCAAGGTCTTGATCTCATCTATGTCCAGTTCGTGCTGTCCGAGTTGTGTGCTTTTGGTGTTTTCTTCTGCGTTTGCAATTACTTCAACGGCGCCAATATCTTGAACACTTCCTCCGAGCTCAACGTCCAAGCGAACATCAGCCGTTAATTCAATTTCACGTTTTTCAGTTTCTACTCCCGCCAACCTAAATTCAATCGCGTAGGTTCCTTGTTCAACCGTAATTGAATAGAATCCATAATTATTCGTGATTACGCCTTGCCGAATGGATGGAATGTAGACTTTAGCTCCAATAATCGACTCTCCATTCTTCCCATCGGTGATGTATCCACTTAAGGTGGATTTCTCCTGAGACAAGGAAATCAGCGATGTAAAAAGAAAGATTAGTAGAGAGACTAGTTTCATTTAGAGCGTCTTTCTACAAAAATGATGAATTTCTATTGATTTACAGAATGGTAAGCGAGATTTAACAAAGATGGATCGCTGCGCTTTTAGATTATTAGATCAATCGCTTTGCTCATTTTTGGATCGCTGCGCTTTTAGATTCGTTTGTAGTTTAATAATGTCGTATACCCTCTGGAAAATCGAAAAATCCAACAATCGAATCATCCAATTTCATTACTTTCGCGTTAACAATAGAATACACGAAAAAATGAAGGTTTCATACAATTGGTTAAAGCAATATGTCGACACGGATTTAGCACCTGAAAAAATGGGCGAAATTCTAACGGATACTGGTCTAGAAGTGGAAGGTATTCACAAAATAGAAGCAGTAAAAGGTGGACTTGAAGGTGTGTTCATCGGGGAGATTTTATCGATTGAGAAACATCCAGATGCAGACCGATTGAATGTCACTACTATTTCTATTGGAGGCGAGCCACTTCAAATTGTTTGTGGAGCGTCAAATCTTGCTCTGGGAATCAAGGTTGTTGTTGCGACAGTTGGATGCTCTCTTTATCCTTCGCCAGAAGAACCAGCGCTAAAGATTAAGAAATCTAAAATTAGAGGAGTCGAGTCTTTTGGAATGCTTTGCGCTGAGGACGAATTGGGACTTGGAAAAGGCCATGACGGAATTATGGTCCTTGACAGTGAAGTTCAAGTTGGAACAAAAGCCGCTTCGTATTTTGAATTGGAAGATGATTATGAAATCGAGATTGGATTAACTCCAAACCGCTCGGATGCACTAGGACATATTGGTGTTGCTCGTGATTTGGTTGCTTATTTAAATGTACATGATAAGGCTGGGAAGCAATTGAATTTTCCATCTGTAGATGCATTTGAGGTTCAATCAAACGAATTGAAAGTAGATGTTAGTGTAGAAGATGATGCGCTTTGCCCAAGGTATATGGGAACAACAATCAAAGGTGTTAAGGTAGAAGCTTCACCGGCTTGGTTGCAAAAGCGATTGAGAGCAATTGGACTTTCCCCGATCAACAATGTAGTGGATGTTACAAACTTCGTGATGCATGAAGTTGGAGCGCCTTTGCATGCATTTGATGTTGCTAAATTAGACGGTAAAATTGTTGTGAAAACAGCAAACGACGGAGATAAATTCAAAACACTTGATGATGTTGAACGCGAGTTGGCTTCAACAAATTTGATGATCACAAACGGCAAAGACAATCTTTGTATTGCTGGAGTATTGGGAGGCGCAGATTCGGGAATTAATGACGCGACGAATGATGTATTCTTGGAGGCTGCTTATTTCAATCCAGTTTGTATTCGAAAAACGGCAAAGATGCACGGTTTGAATACAGATGCTTCTTTCCGATTTGAAAGAGGTGTTGATCCAAATATTACAGAATATGCGTTGAAACGTGCAGCTCTTTTAATTCAAGAAGTTGCAGGCGGAACGATAGCGATGGATGTTGTTGATACGAATTCCCATCCAGTAGAAAATAATAAAATTGAATTCAGTTATTCAAGATGCAATAAATTGATTGGGACTGAGGTTCCAAAACAAATGGTAAACGATATCTTTTCCAATTTGGACTTGATCATTGTTTCAGGTGATGGTGATGTAGTAACGGTTGAAGTTCCAGCCTACCGCGTTGATGTGACTCGTGAAGCCGATCTTATTGAAGAAGTACTGCGGATTTATGGCTTCAATAATGTTCCTGTTCCACAAAAATTGAATTCATCGATTTCGCAGTTCGCGAAGCCAGATGTTGAGAAAGTTCAAACTGTGATTTCAGAAATGTTGGTTGGAATGGGATGCATTGAAGCATTGAACAATTCACTGACAAAATCAGAATATTCGAAGAAGTTAGGAGGTGATGTCGTATTGCCTGAACGCAATGTGGAGATGTTAAACCCGCTGAGTCAAGATTTAGACGTTATGCGTCAGTCGCTTATTTTCAATGCGTTGGAAATGATTGAGCACAATCAAAACCGTCAAAGCCCTGATTTGAAATTGTACGAATTCGGAAAAACGTACCATAAGTTTGATTCTGGATACAAGGAAAATAGAAGATTGATCATTGTCCTTTCAGGATCTAAAGAACAAGAAAACTGGAATTCAAATAAAGACGGTGTATCATTTTACACGGTTAAAGGAACAGCTCTTAATGTATTCAAACGACTTGGGTTGAGTGGAATGCTCAAGGAAAAAGCGATTAAGAGTTCATTGCTTCAAGATGGTGTTCAATTGCACGTTTTGAAAAATAAGGTAGGTGAAATTGGATGGGCTTCTGACAAAATGAAGAAGTATTTCGGAATTAAGAACGATGTATTTATTGCCGATTTAGATTGGGATATGATTATCGATAGCTTGAAATTCTCGAAGATTAAATTCAGTGAACTTCCAAAAACGTTTGCTGTTCGCCGTGATTTCTCTTTGTTGCTAGATGCGAATGTGAACTTCTCAGAAATTGAGGAAATTGCACGCGGTTGTGATAAGAAAATCTTGAAAGAAGTTGGACTGTTTGATGTGTACGAAGGAAAGAATTTAGAAGAGGGTAAGAAGTCGTATGCGGTTTCTTTTAAATTCCAAGACGCTGAACAAACATTGAAAGACAATCAGGTTGAAGCGATTATGGAGAAGATTAGAACTTCTTTGGAAAGCAAACTTGGTGCTCAATTGAGATAATATAAAAATGAATAAGAATTCTAAATTCGTAATCACTGGGATCGGAACCGACGTCGGTAAAACGGTTGTAAGTTCTATTGTAGCAGAAGCCTTAAAAGCCACGTATTGGAAACCAATCCAGGCGGGAGATTTAGACAATTCGGATTCCATCAAGGTCAATGGTTTTACAGATAATGTGACGGTTTTACCTGAAGCTTTTCGTTTGTCAGAGCCAATGTCACCGCATGCCGCTGCTGAGATTGATGGAGTTGAGATTGCGAAGGAGGATTTGAATATCCCAGACGTTGAAGGCAATTTAATTGTCGAAGGAGCAGGAGGGGTTATGGTTCCAGTCAATTCAAACGGACTTACTTTCGCAGATCTTATTGAGCATTGGAATTTGCCAACGATTGTCGTTTCTAAGCATTACTTGGGAAGTATTAATCATACTTTATTGACGATAGAAGTGCTTCAGAACCGAGGGGTTGATATTGAAGGGATTATTTTTGTTGGAGATGAAAATAAGGCTACGGAAGAAATTATCTTAAAATCGACTGGGGTTGAGTTCTTGGCTAGAATCCCAATTGCGGAGGAGTTGAACAAGGAGTTTGTCTTGAAGCAGGCTGGGCAGGTTGCCATTCGTTCTTGACCACTAGATAAAGTATTACCTTTGAAGATAAGAGTTAATGGGTTTGTTTTTGGGCGTTGTTTATTAATTGTTTGAGATGAGCAAGGTGTTTTTAACCGCGGAGGCGCAAAAGAACAACTGAAGGTGATTGTTGGAGGTCGCAAAATAGCCTTCGACTATTAACAATAGCTATTTATAACTGTTCGAATTCCCGTTTTAAAGAGGACTACCTTGAAGTTTATTAGAAGCGCTAATTTAAGATTTGTCATTTTTAAGTAAGTTAATGTCTGTGCCAAATGAACATCGTTTAATTGACTCACAGATTTCAATTCTAAAAGCAGTTTGTCATTGATGATTAGATCTGCACAAAAAGCTGAATCAATTATATCACCATTGTAATTAATTGGAATTGACTTCTGGCGAACAACGTTTAAACCTGCTTTTTGTAAATCTCTAAACAGACATTCTTCGTATACTTTTTCAAGAAGTCCAGGCCCCAAAGTTTTATGCAATTCCAGTCCCTTTTGGTACACAATTCGCGCAAGGTCATTCTCAGTCATATTAAGTAGTATTAAGGTTTACTGATTAAGTTAGTAAAATTTATCCCACAATTTTCCGAATGGAAAAAATAGCGCCAATACAATGGGAATCTTTGTGCCTTTTGCGTCTCAGCGGTTAAAAAGTAAACACAGCAAGAAAAAAATCAACCAACTCCATAGAACTTTTAACTTTGCAACATGAGCGAACTTACCCAGAAAGATAAAGCCCACGTTTGGCATCCATTCACGCAGCACCACACTGCCGGAACACCACTTGAGATTGTCAAAGCCAAGGGTATTTACCTAACTGATTCTGAAGGGAAAGAATACATTGACGCGAATTCATCGTGGTGGGTCAATACGCACGGGCATGGGCATCCACATATCGGTGAAGCGATCAACAATCAGTTTAAAACGATTGACCATATTGTATTTGCAGGAGTTACGCATCCGAAGGCCGTTGAGTTAGCAGAACGCACTGTCGGTTATATGCCAGAAGATTTAACCAAAGTATTTTTCTCTGACAATGGATCGACAGCTGTTGAGATAGCGATGAAAATGGTGATCCAATATTGGCACAACAAAGGAGATCACAAGCAGCGGTTTTTAGCAATGCAAGGCTCGTATCATGGTGATACCTTTGGTGCAATGTCAGTAGGGCAACGTGGATATTTCAATGCTCCATTTGAACCTTTGTTTTTTGACTCTGATTATATTGATTTCCCAAATGGTGAAAACGAAAAAGAGATTTTAGCAAAAGCAGAATCTTTATTTGCCTCTGGTAAATTTGCCGGAATGATTGTAGAACCTTTGGTTCAGGGAGCAGCAGGAATGCGCATGTATTCTCCAGAATTTTTAGATGAGTTAAGTTCATTGGCTCGCGAACATGACGTCCTGATCATCTTTGACGAGGTGATGACGGGGTATGGACGTACGGGAAAATTATTCGCGACAGATCATTGTTCTGTCAAACCAGATTTAATAGCGCTTTCAAAAGGTTTAACGGCTGGTGTCATGGCTTTGGGATTGACTGTTGCTTCCGATAAAATCTATGATGCGTTTCTAGGAGATGAAACGACAAAGGCACTTTTGCACGGACATTCGTTTACTGCAAACCCGATCGCGTGTGCAGTTGCATGTGCAAATTTGGACCTTTTTGAACGCAAAGAAACGTGGGAGACAATAGAGTCAATTGGGAATTGGAATGCTGAATTTGCAAATGAACTTGGTGAATTGGATTGTGTTGAAAATATCAGGCAACATGGAACTATTTTGGCTTTTGAAATAAAAACAGGGGAAGGGAACACTTATTTTTCAGACATAAAAACGCAAGCTTACAATCACTTTTTGAAGGATGGAATTTTACTTAGACCGCTCGGAAACGTGATTTTTGTCAATCCGCCTTATTGTATTACAAAGGAGGAGTACAGTAAGATTAGAGCTTCAATTTTATCCTTTTTGAATTGTAAGTAGCACATACTCTATATGTTAAAACTTAGGAGTCAGACAATAGTTAGAGATTTCGAGTCGTTTAGGGTCTCATGAAAATATATATACTGGCAATCGCCTCCCTTACCCTAGCAATTGCATCTTGTAAAAAAGATGAGCCCATTCAATGTGAGTTACCAACATCTCCGTCATTTGAGGTGCCATCAACAGCCGGTTCCTACTGGATTTATGAATGGGTTAAGATTGACACAAATGGTATTGAAACTCCAATGAATACGGTAGATACTGTTCAGATTATTGGAGATACTGTAATCGACAATAATGCGTGTGTCATTTATACTGGAACTAGTTTGGGAGTTCCAATGCAACCAAGTTTTAGGCGAGATTCGAGCGGTTATATTGTAGATCAAAATGGATTTGTATTTTATTCATACCTGAACTTCACTGATCAAATTCGCACAGGTTCCACTCCTGGCTTGTGGGACTGGTATACTAAAATGATTGATCACCCAACTGAAATAACAGTTCCTGTCGGTTCGTTTAAAACAATAGAGCATCAGCAATATTTTCACGATGCACAAGGTGGTACAATTACCCAATGCAATCAAGATTATGTCACATTTGGAACATGGTATGCAAGCGGCGTTGGAGAGGTGAAACGCACAACAACTTACTTTTCAGCAATGGATGCTTGCTCCTGGTACCTCGAAAAAAGGTTGGTTGAATACCACATTGAATAGTATTTCATCAATACCTCTGTAAATTTTCTTATCCAGTTTTTTGTTTTTGGAAATGTTAACAATTTGTTAATTGTACAATAATGTGCGCGCATAGTAAGTTGTAACTATATAAACCAGATAAAACCAAAAACATGAAACCAGTAAAAAAGCCATTAATGGCGCTCATTGTAGCGCTGTTACTCTCCGGCGTCGTAGGAGCTACGGGTATTAAATTCGAAAAGTTAACGCTCAAGCAAGGACTTGAAAAAGCGAAAAAAGAAAACAAGAAAGTTTTTATTGATGTCTACGCCACATGGTGCGGGCCGTGTAAATACCTGACTAAATCTGTATTTACCGATAAAGATTTAGGAGACTTTATGAATGAAAATTTTGTATGTCTCAAGCTAGATGGTGAGCTGCCAGACGGTGAAAGTCTCATGATTGATTTCGACTTAAATTCTTATCCAACAATGCTATTTCTTTCTCCAGAAAAAGCACTCGAAAAGAAAATTGTAGGTGCCGTTGGCGCTTCGGAGATTCAACGGATAGGGGCCAACGTTCTAGATCCAGAATCGACTGCAATCTATAAATTGCAAAAGAAATATGATGCCGGAAACCGTGATCGGGCGTTTATGCTTGAGTATATTAAAGAGGCCTTAAGCGAAGATATTGATGCAGTTCCTATTGCAATGGATTTTGTCGAGCACCATTCGAAACTGTCTCTTGAAAATGAAGATGACTTTTTGATCTTCTATTTAACCTCTGATGAATTAAGCGATGAAAACGTAATAAAATTCCTGGGGTCTATTGAAAAATACAATGAGTTGCATGAAGAATATGCGTCAAGAAAAGTTTTGGCGATCATCGGGCAATTGGTGGATGAGTCGATTAAAAATAAAGACTCAGAAATATTTAAAGACGGAATAGATGTGGTGTATGAATCGTATGCGATTGTTCAAGGTGAAGAGGCTTATTCGAAAGTAGAATTACTTGACGCAATACAGGAGCATTATGATGAAAACGTTGAAGAATAAAGGAATGGAGCGGTTTGTCAATTGATGAACCGCGCTTCATTTATTGTTAATGTATTGCTGTCTCTTGGATGGCCTCCTGAATAATTCCTGCGGCCGTTCTTATTTCTGCTTCTGTAATGTTTAATGGCGGTGACAATCTAAAACTATGCGGATGGGATAAGAACCAAAAACTAATCAATCCTTTTTCCAAACATCTTTTCACGACCTTTTCTACGCGTTCGAATGATTCCATATCAAAAGCGTACATCATTCCAATTCGACGGATTTCGAGAATCTCTGGTTCGTCTGAAAGAAGGTCTTCTAGCAATTTCCCCAACCGTTCCACCTCAGTGAAATGAATTTCATCATTCATTACTTTCAAGCATGCGTCTGCTGCTGCACAAATAACGGGATGTCCGCCAAACGTTGTGATATGACCAAGCATTGGATTGAATGTGAATTCCTTCAGTTTACTTGAAGATGAAACAAGCGCTCCAATTGGCATTCCTCCGCCTAAAGCTTTACCGAGCGTTAATAGATCTGGAACAACATTGAAATGCTCAAAAGCAAATAGTTTTCCCGTTCGGCCAATACCACACTGAATTTCATCGAAGATTAATTGCGCTCCAGTTTCCGTGCATCTTGATCTCAAAGCAATCATGAAGTCTTTGGATGGAATCCGAACACCAGCATCTCCCTGGACGGTTTCAATAATTACACCGGCCGTTTTATTCGTGATTTGATCTAGATCTGAAATTGAATTGAAATTCAAAAATCGAACATCAGGTAACAAGGGTCGAAAAGCTTCCTTTTTCGTTTCGTTTCCAGAAACACTCAAAGAACCGTGCGTACTTCCATGGTAAGAGCCTCTAAAAGAAATCAATTCGGTTCTTCCAGTGATTCGTTTCGCAAGCTTTAAAGCGGCTTCGTTGGCCTCTGTACCTGAGTTTAATGTGTAAACACAATCAAGTGTGTCGGGAAGTAAGGATGTAAGTCGTTTCGAAAAATTGAGTTGAGCATCTTGAACAAATTCACCGTAAACCATAACATGTAAATGACGGTCAACTTGAGTGTTAATTGCCTTTTTTACCGCAGGATGGCCGTGGCCAATATTGTTTACTGCAACGCCCGCAATCATATCCATATAAGACCTTCCAGCTTTATCATAGATGTAAATACCTTTGGCATTCTCAACCTCTATGAGGTATGGAAAGGGGTTCGTTTGTCCTTGAAATGATAAAAAGTCTTCTTTATTACTCATCGATTTGTTCTGCTCCTAGGCCCGTTCTGTCCTCCTTTGCCACCTGGTCGACCTTTCCCTCCTGGTCGTGTTCCCTGTTGGCCGTTCTTTTTCGCGGGCTCGTTCAATTTCTTTAATAATTCACGCTTGAAACGCGCTTCCAAACTTAAGAGTTTTGTCGCTTTTTTGTATCCGATTATAGACGCAATTTTTTCATTATACTCTTTTTTTAATTGAGCAGTCTTAATATCGTTGTCTAAAACAGAGTTTGTTTTTTTCTTGATGTCACTTTCAGAAAGTGTTTCAAGATTTGCTTTTAAGTCTTTTGCAGTTTTCCTACGGGCTTTTTTCTGCTCATCAACTTTATTCTCCATTTCGTTGTAAACGGGCCAGAATTTTTCCGATTGGTCCACGCTTAAATCCAATTCTTTGGTAATGAACGCAATTTTTAAACGCTCTATTTTTTCTTTTCGGGACAATTGATCGTTTCCATTGTCTTGTGAGAAAGCAAGTGGGGCAACGAATAAGAGAGCCAGTATTAACAGGCTGCTTGGTGTGATTCTTAATGATTTCATAATTCTGGTATTAAATAAATGAGTCTTCGTCCTCTAAATCTGAAAAGTCGAAATCTTCGTCATTCAGGTATTCAAGGATCTCTTCCTTTGTAATATTTTCAAGAGTGATTGATTCGATAGGGTCGACCTCTTCATCTTCAATCATCGTATTTTCTAATGCTTCATATTTGGCGTTCAATTCATCTACTGGAACAAACTCTGCGATCATCTCAATATCAAATTCATCGATGTTTTCATCCACGTAGGCCAACAATTCTTCTTTAGAGATATCGTTGAACGAAATTTCATCTGATGGGGTTACGATGTCACCTGGATTATTGAAGTTTACGATGAAGAAGACAAGCACAGCGGCCGCAACAGCACTTACCCACGTGATTGGCCGTTTGTAAAGTGGAATGATTTTCGTTTTTTGAGAATCAATAACACTTTGCGCCAAATTATCGAAATACGCTTTGTCAGGCATGTCAATCTTGCGCTTTTCAATAAAATCAAATATGTCTTTTTCTTCGTTCATTGTTACTTAGATAGGTGAGACTGTCAATGGTTTAACTTATTCAGAATAAATTCTTGAATTTTTTGTTTCGCGTGATGGAAGTTCGCTTTCAAAGCACCTTCACTCGTCTTAAGTCGCTTTGAAATTTCGCTGTACTTTAATTCTTCAAAGTACTTTAATTGGAAAACCAATGCCTGTTTTTCTGGCAAAGATGCAACCGCTTCTTGAAGTGTATCTGATATAAATTCTGGAGTTGTGCTATCAAGGACTGAATGTCCTGCCTTGATTTCAAGAATTGGGGCGTCTAGATCAACTCCAGCACGCCTTTTTTCTTTTTCAAGGGTGTTTAATGTTTCGTTCCGAGCAATCCGATACATCCATGTATATAGTGCTGAATCACCTTTAAATTCTGGAAGGTTCTGATACACTTTGATCAGCACATTTTGAAGCACGTCATTGGCAATCTCATGGTTTTTTGCAATACCACGGATTTGACTGTACAATACTTCACCAAATTGAGAAACAATGGCTTTAAAAGCCAAGTCTGAGTGTTTGCCGCCTCGATTGAATAAATCAATTATATGTTTATCATCAAGGGGTTTGCTCATAGTTTACTTTCGTTGTATTACTTTTTGCGCAGCTTCAACAACGTTTACTGTATCGATTCCGTATTTCGTCATCAATTCAGCAGGTGTTCCACTTTCGCCAAACGTATCGTTTACACCAACGTATTCTTGAGGAACTGGATTTGATCTAGAAAGTAATTGTGCAATTGAATCGCCCAAACCTCCATTGATCATGTGCTCCTCTGCAGAAACAACACATCCAGTCTTCGCTACAGAGTCTAAGACAGCTCTGTTATCAAAAGGTTTAATCGTGTGCATGTTTATTACTTCAGCAGAGATTCCTTTTTTCGCCAATTCTTGAGCCGCTTCAATTGATTTCCACACCAAATGTCCACAAGCGATGATCGTAACATCTGTACCTTCGATGATCGTATCTGCTTTTCCGATTTGGAAATCAGCATCTGGTTTTATGAAAATTGGAACTGATGGTCTACCAAAACGTAAGTAAACAGGTCCATCAAGATCTGCAATTGCAATTGTAGCTTGCTTCGTTTGATTAAAATCACATGGAACAATAACAGTCATATTTGGAAGCATTTTCATCATTCCAATGTCTTCTAAAACTTGATGCGTTGCGCCATCCTCGCCTAAAGTAAGACCAGCATGTGAAGCACATATTTTCACATTCTTTTGAGAATACGCAATTGATTGACGAATTTGATCGTAAACACGACTCGTTGAAAAGTTGGCGAATGTTCCAGTGTACGGAATTTTTCCTCCAATCGTCATTCCTGCAGCGATTCCCATCATGTTTGCCTCAGCAATTCCAATTTGGAAAAAGCGATCTGGGAATTCATCTTCAAATGCATTCATTTTTAAAGATCCAGTAAGATCAGCACAAAGTGCTACAACATCCTTATTTCTTTTTCCTACCTCTAGAAGTCCTTCACCAAAGCCAGATCTTGTGTCTTTCTTTCCTAATACTTCGATTTCAATAGTTTCTGTCATAATTGTATGGATGTTGTTTTATTCGAATTTATTCTAAAGTTCTTTTCTAAGGTATACTCAGATTTTTTAAGATTTTTCTGTCGGTAAACAAGCCGATATGATCCCGGTTGCAATTGAAATTTCCCTGTTTTATTTCCGTCTTCCAAGTTGCACACCCAGTCCAAAGTGCCGTTGTCATTTTCAGTGAATATCTGGCCTGTAATAGCCGATCCAGCATTGTATTTAATCCACCCTGGAGCTTTTATATTGATGGAAGATTTTAAGCTCTGCTCCACATTAATAGCGATGTAAATTCTAGGCAACGTAAGAATTTCAACGTTGTACCAGCCAACGAGGTATTTATCTGTTCCTCCTATTTTCTGAGTATTTAAAGTCTTATTGTCTTCTAATGTTATTCGCGCATCTACCTGATAGGGTTTGGCCGCGTTAAGCCATCGGATTTGAATTTCGCCTTGGCCCGCATCAACTTCAATGGTATTGTGCGTATTCTTAATAATTTCGATGTCCTTCTTTTCAACTCTTGGTGTAGTGTTCACGACCAAGTCGTATTTAAGTGCAGGATCAAGAATTAAGGTGTCTGGGTTTCCGTAAAGGTTAATTGTGTGTGTGTAAGTATATTTCAAATTCGTCGTTCCCGCCTCGTACAAAAACATCGTTACATCCGTTTCAATAGGTGATCCATCGACTGTGTTCAGGTTAATCTGCGACGTTGTATTCAATAATGCTTTATTGACAACCGATTGTAAGACTTTAGCAAAGGCATCCTCTGTTTCGGCATCCGTAAAATTACCGATACAGTTGAATTTTTCAAGGTAAGATAAATCCAATCCAAGTCCGATTACGAAAGGAGTAACATTAACGCCTTTGTCCTTCAATTTCTTGGCAATTACGCAAGGATCATTATCACAAGCTTCTAATCCATCTGTAATTAAAATGATAATATTTCTGCCTGTAGCGTCTGGAAAATCACCCGCTGCCGCTTCTAATGATCTAGCAATTGGCGTTGTTCCTTTGGCCTGAATAGATTTGATTCGAGATTTAATTCGCTGATGATTGTTAACTCCAAAAGGCACTTCAAGTTTCGTGTCGTCACAATCTTGAAATGTTGCGGTAATTGGCGATTGATGTCCATAAACACGAAGTGCTATTTCCAAATTGGGCGTACCCTCAAGGCCTACAACTGTCTTCGCCAAAAGATCTTTAGCCGTTTCAATTCTAGTTTTATCTCCCCAATGCGCGTTCATACTATTCGATGCGTCGAGAATAAACAAGATTCTTGTCAATTCAACGTCCTGTCCGAATGAGATCGAACTAAGAATAGTAAATGCTATGAGTAGAATTTTTTTCAATTAATAATCTCCTAAAGTTTCTTCCAATTGCCCTAAAGCGCTTGCAAGTTGTTCATCGTTTGGAGCAGCACCGTGCCACTTGTGAGTTCCCATCATATAGTCAACTCCTTGTCCCATTTCTGTAGTCATAACGATCATGATAGGCTTTCCGTTACCGGTTAAGCTTTTCGCTTTCGCTAATGTTGCTTTAATTTCATCAATATTATGACCATCCATTTCAAGTACCTCCCATCCAAAAGCTTGCCACTTTTGACTTAAGTTACCCAAAGAGATGATGTCTTCCAAATCTCCATCGATTTGTCTTCCGTTGTAATCTATCGTTGCAATTAAGTTGTCAACCTTACGAGCAGAAGCATAAAGTGCCGCTTCCCAGATTTGACCTTCTTGCATTTCTCCATCTCCATGAAGTGTATACACCAAACTATCGTCTCCGTTCAATTTCTTTGTTGCCGCAGCTCCAATTCCAACAGATAATCCTTGTCCTAAAGAACCAGAGGCCATTCGGATTCCAGGTAAATGATGATCAATTGAAGGGTGACCTTGCAATCGTGTTCCAAGTTTTCTAAACGTTGAAAGTTCAGGGACAGGGAAATAATTTGATCGCGCCAATACGCTATACCAAACTGGAGAGATGTGACCATTCGATAAAAAGAATAAATCTTCTCCCGTACCATCCATTTTGAAATCGGCAGGATTGTGATTCATCGTATCGAAGTAAAGTGTGGACAAGAAGTCAGCACAACCCAATGAACCACCTGGGTGTCCAGAGCTTACTGCTGCTACCATTCTAACAATATCTCTTCGAACTTGAGATGCTACTTTCGCTATTTCCTTTGACTCCATTGATTTGGCTTTGATGTGAGTGTTTTATTTGTTGCAAATCTAAGTTTTATTACTAAAATTAATTGTTTCAGAAAGGTGAACTTATTAGCAATTTGCAACGACTTATGCACAATCAATAAAATGAAAAATGGCTTAAATAACTCGATTTAGCACGGATAAATAACTGTTTATATTTTCGGTTTTTTTCGGATTAAATGTTAAATTTATGCTGCTTATGAAATGAATATGAAATGAATGAGGCGGAAAGAGTTTAAATAAAAATCACTCAGCCAACCTTTTTTGTTAAAAATGAGTCTTACAAGTAGTTTTAAAATAAATCTGCCACAGAATGAAAACAAGAATGAAAAACATACTAATAGTACTTGGTCTTTTAATGCCAATTGGATTGATCGGACAGGTCGTTGAAGTAGATTCTAAAGAATATCATGATCTCAAGGTGAATAATGGCTTAATGGATGTCGTTCTGGAGTTAAATGAAGACATGTTTAAACCAAAGAAACCATTTACTCCTATTGAAACTAGTAGTAATGCTAGTAAAGCTGGAGCTTGTGATTGTTATGTTGAGCCAGACACAAGTTATACTTTAGCAATGGGACCGAATGATGATGGGTCAAGTGCATTGATAACTATTCCGTTTAACTTTTGTTTTTATGGTCAGACGTATAATAGTTTTTACATCAATAACAACGGTAATATAACTTTTGATAATATACTTTCTGCGTTTAGTGCTACTGCCTTTCCATCGGTAGGGCCAAAGATTATTGCACCTTTTTGGGGCGATGTTGATACAGGAGGCGGAAATGGAACAGTAGTCTATAAGATTACTCCAACTGCAGTATATGTTAACTGGGAAGATGTAGGTTACTTTAGCCAACAAGGTGATAAGCTGAATACTTTTCAATTGATAATAACTGATGGTATTGACCCAGTGATCACCTCAGGTAATGTTGCTTTTTGTTATCAAGATATGCAATGGACGACAGGTTCTGCTTCAGGTGGAGTTGGCGGATTTGGAGGTACACCAGCGACAGCCGGAACGAACAAAGGAGATGGGATTTCTTATTTCTTAATCTCTAGATTTGATCATCCAGGAGTTGATTTTGATGGAGCGTTAGGTAATCCTGATGGAATAAGCTGGTTGGACGATAAGAGTTTCTTCTTCGATATTTGCAATACAACTAACATTCCACCAATTCCAGAGGGAATTTCATTGTGTGATACATTTAAGATTTGTTCTTTGGGTGATACAGCTGATATACCCATAAACTTTCTTTCTCCCGAGGTCAATCAAATAACATCCGTTACATTTAATAATGGTGGTTTGGCTTCATTGATTGAGGTTTCAAATACTCCTGGAAATACTGCGCAAATTGTATTGAGAGCTATTGGTACTCCAGCAGACATCGGAGTGTATAGCATAAGTGTTACAGCTACAGATGATTTTGTTCCTGCAGGAGTAACTACAATTACTTTCGTGTTGGTTATTGATTCCTTAGGATCCGCCATGGACCCGCAATTAGCACCTTTAGTAGGCTGTGATAGTGTCACTGTGAGCGTGCTGAATGGCCCTTATGACACCTATTTGTGGGATGACTTAACAGTTGGGAACGATGCAACTGTTAATAGTACACAGACATTTGGTGTTACCGTAAGTCTTGGAGGATGTTATAAGAGGGTTGAAGAACCTGTGATTATATCCAACGCACCTGTTTTCAATTTGCCAACTGATTTAAACTTTTGTGGCAACGGTGCAGGAGGAGGACTGTTCTTAGATTTGGATGATTCTCTTAATATGACGCAAGTATCTTGGGGTTTACTTGATCCAGTTGAAGATAGTTCGTATTCAAATACGCTCCCTGCCGGAACGTATACGATTAATGCCATGGACGCATATGGACTTTGTTCAAATGACACTACTTTCACAATTAATGAATATGAATTCCCGCAAATTTTCGGTGATACCTTAGCATGTAATTTGGGACTGTTTATGAATACTACAGTTTCTGAAGGTGGCGGTGTTTGGCAATCAGCTGATACATCAATTACATTTTATCAACAGGGTACTTTGATTGAGGATAATACAATTGACAACCCGCAAATTTCAACTTCAACTCCAGGTACTTACACTGTATCATACACGGACAATACTTGTAATGTAGAACTTATTGCAGATATTACCTTCCCGCCTTATGTTTGGGTAGGGCTACCTGATACAGTATTGTGTTATGGAGTTAGTTACGAGTTAAATCCAGCGCAAGAAGCCTCAGTTACTTCGTGGGATTGGAATACAGGTAGTTCAGATTCGATGATTGTGGTTACACAACCTGGTGTCTATACTGTCACGGTATCTAACATTTGTCATTCTGGTGCAGCAACAGCTGTAATTGGATACAAGGTTTGTGATATTGCTGCTCCGAACATTCTTTCTTTATCATCCGCTGTGGGGAATAATATTTGGTTCGTAGAATCAGAAGGAATTGAATCATTCGAATGTAATATCGTAAACCGTTGGGGGAACAATATTTACTCTTTTGATAGTACGACTGGTGGATGGAATGGTAGAAATAGCAATGGAGGCCTTGTTAAAGAAGGAACATATTTCTATATAATTAACGCTGTTCTCGAAGGTGGTGAAGAACTTACGAAACACGGATTTATTCAAGTAGTTTATTAACGAATAGAATATTAGTAGAAAGGGTGGCCAATCGGTCACCCTTTTTTTGTGCTCCTATACGAAGTAATTCAATTTCTTCGTTAGCTTTATATAAAACAATCCCAATGAAGAATATCGGAATTAATGGTTTCGGAAGAATCGGAAGATACTTTACTCGAATGTCATTAGAGAATGAGAATGTAAATGTCGCAGTCGTAAATGACTTGGCTGATATAAAAACACTTGCTCATTTATTTAAGTATGATAGTGTCCATCGAGGATTGAAGCATGAATTTAAAATTGAAGGAAACACACTCGTCTTTGAGAATGGAAAAACCATTCTGTTCATAAGCGAAAAAAATCCTGAAGACATAAAATGGGCAGAATTGAATGTGGACTTTGTTTTAGAGTCAACAGGAATATTCAGAACAAGTGAACTTGCAGCAAAGCATTTTGTGGGTGGCGCTAAAAAAGTGATTTTATCAGCTCCCCCTCAAAGTTCGGAAATTAAGACGGTTGTTTTAGGTGTGAATGATGATTTGCTGTCACCCGATGATAAAATCGTTTCTAATGCATCCTGTACAACGAATTCGGCGGCTCCAATGTTAAAGGTAATGATGGAAATGTGTGAAATTGAAAGCGCATTTATTACTACAGTGCATAGTTATACTTCCGATCAACGATTGCATGATGCACCCCATAAGGATTTAAGAAGAGCAAGAGCTGCTGCTGAATCAATTGTTCCCACAACAACAGGAGCAGCGAAGGCGTTGGCAAAGATTTTTCCAGAATTGGAGGGGCACATTGGAGGATGTGGAATTAGAGTTCCCGTTCCGGATGGTTCAATGACTGATTTAACGTTGGTTGTAAAGAATCCGCCAACTGCTGATGAAATTAATAAGGCAATGCGTGAAGCAGCAAACGGAAGCCTAAAAGGAATAATGGCCTATACAGAAGACCCCATTGTCTCTGTCGATGTAATTGGCAACCCAAACAGTTGTATATTCGATTCACAGCTTACCAGCGTAATTGGCAACATGGTCAAAATAATGGGCTGGTACGATAACGAAGCTGGCTATTCGAATCGCTTACTTGACCTCGTCCAGAAAATTTAAAACCAACCAGAAGCCAGAAATAAAACCAAAACCAGAAACCAGAATTTGAAAATACTCCTCTCCATAGCTTTATTTTTAACCTTTACAGTTCATGTAAACGGGCAAAATAATTTTGGATCGTTGAGTAGCAATTACACACCAACGAATAGTCTTTACATTAATCCATCGTCCATTTTGGATGCGAAAGTATGGCTGGACATCAACTTGGTTGGAGCGGGTTCATATACCAATAACAACCTGGTATATCTCAAAGATCAAAGATGGTATGACGTTACCAAAGGCGCTATCAATAATGATCTTCGGCTTACGGAAGATGACATTGGCTACAATCAGGGGAAGAACAAATACCACGCGTACAATAAAAACTTTGCAACAGGTCCATCTGCAGTTTGGAGTCAAGGAAATCATGCCGCAGCTATTTCGACCGGAGCTAGAAGTTATGTAGGTGTTCGAACGCTTCCTGAATACGCAGGTAATTACATTGAGAATGGAGTTCAAGATTATGTTCTTCAACACGACATTGATTATACTGTGAATAATTTGAAGGTTGCGGCTTTGGGGTTTGGAGAAATTAAAGGAACTTACGCATATACCTTTTTCAAGAGCCGTCAACATATGTTTATGGGGGGAATTAGCCTGTCTAAGTTGTTTTCAATTGGCGGCGGTGCAATGAATATTTATGACGCCCAATTCTTTGTCGATAATGATAGTCTTTTGCCGATTGCTCATCTTGAAGCTGATGCAATGTATACGCCAAACGTTGATCTTAACCCAAAGGGCGGTTGGGGGTTGGACCTTGGATTCACCTATCAGAAAATGAAAGGGAATGCGAGAAGTTATTTCCCGAATTCAAAAAAAATGGGATGTAATTCTATGCCGTACCTATACAAGCTTGGAGTTTCAATCATGGACATTGGTTCACTTAAGTTTGAAGAAGGAGATTATCTGTTTTCGGGGTATGATTTTGATAATTACGATTGGTACGGTTATGCCAATCAAGATGTAAATGATGATAATTTCACAACTGCTTTACAAGACGCAGAATCTGCTATTACGCAAGGTCAAGTGCGAAAGCAAAACAAAATTCGACTGCCAACATTTGCTTCTGTTCAATTCGACTATAATTTATGGGCATCAAAGATTTATGTGAATGCAACGATTGTCCAAGGGATTCCAGTTCCAAAGAGACGTTTTGGGATTCGCCATGCAAATAGTTTAAGCCTAACACCTCGGTTTGAATCGTTCTTTTTTGATTTTGCTATTCCATTTAGTCTGTACGAGTATAGATATCCGCAAATGGGCGCTTCTGTCCGTCTAGGACCAATAACGATTGGTACGGATAAACTTTGGAGTTGGATTCAAACGCACGATATTTACGGAGCTGATATTTACGTTCATGTAAAGATTCCATTCCGATACAATCCTAAATGCAGATCAAGAATGAAATCATCGAGGGGTTCGAGATCGAGATCAAGAGACCGCTCTCCAACAAAATGTACGATTTAGATTAACGCCATTCTAGAATCCATCCTTTTGGAGCTCCATCCTGAACATTTGACATGTCTGCTTGCGCTTCTGCTCTTGTAGCATACGATTGCACACTCACAATGTTTTGCGCACCTCTCTCAAACGTTTTTGCAGGATATCCCATCCCTTTCAATTTTTCAACAAGTCGGTTGGCGTTGTCTACCGAGCCAAACGCACCTGCCACGATATGGAAAGGTTGATCGTTTGATTCGTTTCTCACTACAACAGGCTCTGGATCTGGTGTTTCTTCAACAATAGGATCTGATTCTGGGTTCTCAACATCAATAACCTCCGCGTCAGGATCTGCATCCATTTCATCATCGATTACTTCTGGAGATTCTTCGTTTTCATCACCCATGGAATCTTTCAACTTGTCCAATTCTTTGGGCTCGTCTTTTGTCTCTTTAGCGTCAGCTAAGAATGGAATGTGCTGTTTCAAGTTGTCATAATCCATAGCGAAGATCGTTCCTCCTACAATAATCAACAATAAAAACGCCAACAACATATAGAAACCGACACCGCGTTTTTTCTTCGGCTTTCTTTCGGCTTTCTCTTTCTTAAGTTTTTCTAATTTCTCTGTCGTTTTTGAAAGTTCCTCCTTCTCAGCGATATTCATTTCCTTTTTAGGTGCTGGCGCTGGAGTAGGTTTTGGAGTCGGCGGAGTTGCAGGAACTACGACCGGGATTACTTTCTTTTCTGCTGCTTTTGGCGCTTCTTCTTTTGGTTCTGATTTCGGTTTTTCTACTTCTTTTTTAGCTACGGGTTTTACCGCAGGTTTCTCAATAGGTTTTTCAACTGGCGCTTTTTCTGCTTCTTTTTTAACAACCGGAATAACTACTGGCTTTTCAACCGGTACTTTTTTAGGTTCAGCTTTTGGTTTTTCAGCAGCTTTAGGCTTTTCTTCTTTGGGTGCTGGTTTCGGTTTTCCGATTGGCTTTTCAACTGGAACTACTTTAGGTGCGGGCTTCTCTTTAACAGGCTCCTCAGCTTTTGGAGTTTCTGTTTTCGGTTCTTCAACTACAATTGGGGCAGCTTTTGGAGTTTCTTCGGCAACTGGTGCGGCCTTATCAGCTTCCCAGTTTTCAAATTCGATATCACCATCTGCGCCTTTGCTAAACGTTCCAAATTGAAACATGTCATAAGATTCCCCTTTATCAACAGATGTCTGGATTTCTCTAACGTGCTTGGCAACAATATTTTTTGCTTCGTTTTCTTCAATTCCTTCTTTAGCAGCAATGTGAGCGGATAATTTCCCGTCGTCATGCTTTAGATAAGGCATAAACATTACTTCACCTGTAGTTGCATTTGTGATTGTCAATGCTCCTAAACCAGGGATAATAATCGTGTTTGTTTCTTTGAGAATTTGCAGTAAATATTGGTCCATAGTAATAGTATTGAGGATGTTGAAAATACAAAAAAATCAGAACAACTCTGAAAAATTGAATGTCTTATCTAATCGAACGCCTTTGTCCGTGTTCGTTACAGTAGCAAGTTCATTTGCATAATCATGTTCCATGAACAATATAAGTTCGTCGTTTGCCGCAGTTTTTAAAAACTTCTCTTTTTCATTCAATGTAAGAAGCGGTCTGGTATCATATCCCATCACGTATGGAATCGGAATATGACCAACACTTGGAAGTAAATCAGCCATAAAAACCAATGTCTTTCCTTTGTAATGAATATGAGGAATCATCATGCTTTCGGTATGTCCGTCAACAAATAGGACATCGAAATTGTTGAATACATTTGTCGTATAATCACCAAGACGTTCAATAAATTTAAGTTGACCGCTTTCTTGAAGTGGCATTATATTTTCCTTCAGAAATGAGGCTTTTTCTCTTGGATTCGGTTCCGTCGCCCATTTCCAGTGTTTCTCAGTGCTCCAATACGTTGCGTTCTTAAAGACAGGTTCAAATCCTGTTCGGTCTTTGTTCCATTTTATCGCTCCACCGCAATGATCAAAATGCAAGTGTGTTAGAAAAACATCTGTGATATCCTCCAGGCCATAACCCAATCGTTTCAAATTCGGTTCTAAACTGTTTTCATCCGATAAATAATAATGCGAGAAGAACTTTTCAGTCTGCTTGTCTCCAATCCCTGTGTCCAATAAAATCAATCGATCTCCATCTTCTATGAGCAATGATCGCATTGACCAATCGCACAAATTATTACTGTCCGCTGGGTTTGTTCGCTGCCATAACGATTTTGGAACGACACCGAACATAGCGCCTCCGTCGAGCTTAAAATTGCCAGTATTTAAAGGGTGAATTGTCATAAGCTTATTTATTAGTAATATTCCAATTATTTGCGAGATACAAGATTCCTATTGCTAATATAGCCGAAATCAATCCTATAATTTTTTGCTTTGATGCATTTTCTTTGAAGGCGATAAATCCGAGCATGGATGAAAGTAACACAACAGATACATTTGTTATTGCCAAAACTGTCGAGTCTTGCCATCCCGTTGTGCTGTATGAAAGAATCAATAGGTAAATTGAAAAGAAATTTGGGATGCCTAAAAAGATTCCCGCAATGGCGTTTTTAATGTGAAACTTGGAACTGCCATTTATGAATTTCACAATCAAAATGAGAAAGCCTATAATTCCAGCCATTCCAAGTCCGATAGCTGAAAATAGTGCCGTTGACATTGAGCCCAATTCATAATTTTGAACGTAATTCAATGTGAAATCGAGCGCTCCACTTCCAAAAAACAAAAGGAGCAACATCCACGTCGCATTCGTTTTACTTCCTTTTGAATAAGACACCAAGAAGACGCCGAGAATTGCAAACAGAATCCCAATGACTTTAAGAATATTGAAGCTTTCCGAATAGCCAACAATCATCAAAATGATGGAAATGGCCATGCTCATTTTTACGGCAACAGATGTTGA
>JAWUWJ010000086.1:0-27847 GCA_034111925.1 Crocinitomicaceae bacterium | reverse complement strand
CGAAAACGTGAACTGGACGTGTTAATAGATCAATAATCTTTTTTGGGCTTGCCAATTTTAAGCAAACTCCATCCTTTTCCATCATAGAGCGAACGTGTCTCAACAACGTATGGTTTTTTTCTGTATTTGAATTTCATTTCGCCATCGCATTGTTTTACTTTGCCTTTCGTTCTGATTTCTGAGGTGAAATTGATGTATTCGATTTGCGTCCAATCAATTCCGTGTTTTGTTCCCTTTTTATTGATTTTTTTGAAGTCGTCATTTAAGTTTTTGTCATATCCTTCCTTGTCTTGAGCAAGAAAAAAGGCAGACATTTCTTTTGACATTCCTAAGCTTTCGTTCTTCGCCATTTCATGAATATCTTCAATGGTTAGAAAGTGTTGTCGGAATTGAGGCTTGGTCATTTCATCCAAATCTTCTAAAATTGCAAAGACTTGAGGCCCTATATCTTCGGGTTTGTCAACAGTTTTAAGTTCCCCGCCACAAGAAGCAAAAAGAAACACAAGAGATAGAACGGCAAATGATTGAATCAAAAATTTCATATTCTAAATTAATTAATAATTTACAATTGATAAATATTAATTCAGAATTAATCAGTTACAAAGCCTAATCGTACTTGTATCCCGCCAATTCTTCCTCGCTTACAGCCAACCCCAATCCAAGAACAATTCTATTTACGAAGTTGAAATAAGAAAGAACAAGCGTTGCATCAAGAATAGCGCGATCATCCAAGCCTAGGGCTTTTAATTTTGCGATGGAACCTGCATTGTCGTGGTTTGGATTCACCGTCATTTCTTTTGCGAAGTGACACAATTCCATATCGATATCGCTTAAATCCAACTGTGAATAATCTTCCTTCAATTGGTTCGTTTTAACCTCGTCTTTCCAGTAATGATTGACCGCTTCTGCATGGTGCAATTGACAGTAATCGCAATTGTTGTTCTTACTCACGACAACAGCGATCATTTCGCGCTGAACCCGTTTTAATGGTGATTTCCCAAACATAATTGTCATGTACAAATCCATGTGGTTCACAATCGACTCCGGATTTAAACTCTGGATCTTGTGAACTTCTGCCAACTTTCCTCGCGTTTTAACAAGGTTGTCGTAGATGCCTTTTAATTCACCTTCAGCTTGTTCATGCTCAATTACATTTATGTATGCCATACTCTTTAATTGTTCGATGCGTTGTAACTTCCTTTAGATTTCAATGCCAATTTAATGTGCCCTAAATGGTGATTGCAGTGCCAAGCATACAGTCCAATGGCCTCTTCAAGAGAGAAGAATTCATCGTGTTCTGGATGCACGTAACCGCGTTGCATATCTTCTTGACGTAGATTGCGCAAAATCATTACCCATTTTTTGTGCGTTCCAGCCAAAATGTTAATCGAATTTCGAATATCGTTGTCTTGAGAATCAACAAGATCAGCCCATAAATCCTCTTTGTAAGGACGAATTGTTGGTCTGTCTTCCGTCAATGCTAGCTTAAAACGAATGAAGCTGTTCATGTGGCTATCCGCGCAATGATGAATGACTTGTTTGATCGCCCAACCGCCTGGACGGTAAATCCAGTTGATTTCTTCCTCCGATAATTTAGAGCAAAGTCCAAATACGGAGATTGGAAATTCATGAATCGAATCAATCCATACCTCCAATTGTTCCTTTGAAATGTTTTCTGGCGCTTCAAATTTTCCAATTGGGAATCTTAAGTTGTAAATGTCTGTTTCAGTCATTGTAAATTATTTAATCTTTTCAAAATTCAAATCGTGGAAGTCAAAACTAAAATCAATGTTTGGTGAAATACCTTCCATGGTTAAACCATTAATATTTCCGTCACCATCTCTTTTAAAATTAGCGAAGACATTGCATTCCATTTGCGTGTATTCCCATTTAACAACACACGTGTCGTCTTCGTAGAAAAGCACAGGGCCGTTCAATTGCGAAGAACGTTTTGAAGTTAGCCAAAGTGCATCGTCAATGAATTCAATTGTGATATCTCCGAACCATTTGTCGTTGTAGGTTCCAACCAATTCGTCCATTTTAGGAGCAGATTTACCCGCTTTTTTCACCTGTTGCCAAACGGCCGTCATTACGCTGTCTTCTTCCTTGTGATTTCGCTCAATTACGTCGTTTCCAATAGTTATCCAATCCAATGGTTTAACTTCAACATAACTATCGATGATCGCGCGCGAAACCATTTCGTAGCTATATCCTCCCGGATCAGCATTTGTTAAAACGATTACGCCAACGCCCAATTCAGGAATCATTCGCGTTTTGGATAACATTCCAGGAAGTCCGCCGCCATGGCCAATGACAGTGTACCCGTTGTAATCGTCAACGGACCAACCCAAACCGTACCCACTGAGTCTTGAATTGTAATGCCCTCTTGGAACAATGTTGAAAGAAGTGTTAATGTGCGGTTTCCACATCATGTCGTGGTTGGCCTTAGAAACTAAAGTGTCTTCTCCATCCATTCCATCGTTAAGATTCATTATCATCCAAGAAGCAAGATCATGAACACTCGCATAAATTCCCGCTGCAGCTTCCGCTTTATGAATTCGCATGTGCGGAAGTTGAACTAGTTTTTTGCCTTTGAGTTCATGCGGAAAAGCAACATTCGTTTGATCATTTAAGCGAGGTTGCTTCCCTGCGGATTCAGTCATATTAAGTGGTTTCATGATTCTCTTTTCAACGAAATCGCACCAGCTCATTCCGCTTTTTCGAGCAACGATTTCTCCTGCCACGACGAACATCAAGTTGTTGTAATCGTATTTCAATCTAAAGTTAGAAACTGGTTTTTGGTATTGAAAATTTTCAAGAATTTCCGTCATTGTGTAATCGTTTCCGTCTGGGATCCACATTAAATCTCCTGCTCCTAATCCAAGGCCGCTGCGGTGTGTCAACAAATCCGTAATGGTGTATTCCGCCGTAACGTAGTCATCGTATGTTTTAAATTCAGGCAGGATGTCAACGACTTTGTCGTCCCACTTCAATTTCCCTTCATCCACTAACATGGCCAACGCTGTGGCTGTAAATGCTTTACTATTCGAGGCGATTCCAAAGCGCGTATGCTCGTCTACTTTGTCTTTCGTTTTCACAGAGGTAACACCGTAGCCTTTTTCATGGATGATCTTTCCGTCTTTCACTACGACTACTGCAATCCCTGCGTGAGGAGATGCTTTCATAGCCGAGCCTACGATAGAATCAATTTGATCAGAGCTGAGCCCTTGCGATAGAACAATGGTTGTAAAAAGAACCGAACAAGCGGTTAGTAGTGACTTAATCATAATGCGAATTTGTTTCGAATCAAATTTACGTATATAAGCCTTTGGTACAACTTGTTGAAGTCATTAAAGGAAGAAGAATACTTTAAGCGGCTAAGAGGCGGTTTGGAGGAGTTAATTACTCCTTTCCGTCCGAAATTTCGCTTGTTTCAATAGGACTGTCAATTACTTCATCTGAATCCTCGAATTTATGCTTTGGAGGATACCTTTTTGAAACAATATAACCCACAATAAGTGCTACTGCGAAAGAAGGGGCTAAAACATCCAATGCTACAAAATACGGCCCAACGACATCCATTTCTGAGAAAACAAATTTGAACAGCATAATTGAGACAAAACCTGCTATCATTGATGCAATTGCTCCTTTTTCAGAATAACCTTTCCAAAATAATGACATGATTATTACAGGACAGAAGGTGGCGGCAATTCCAGACCAGCCGAAGATCATTAACCAGAATATTTCTCTTTCGGGGTATAGATTGTACAGAAGAATAGCAATTCCTAAGGCCAATAAAGCCATAATCACAGTCGCTATTCTTGAAACTTTGGTCAAGTCTTCATCTTTACGATCCGGTCTAAATATTTTCTGATAGAAATCTCTTGTAATTGCGCTAGATGCCAGTATTAGAAGGGAATCAATCGTTGACATAATCGCGGACAGAATAATTGCGATGAAGACTGCTATAAGTATAATGTGTAAAAATTCGCCAGTTAGCATTCCTAAAACTTCCTCGCCATTGTTACCCAAAATGGTTTCTGGATCTTGTCCTTTTTCGGTAAAGAAGATTCTACCTAAAATTCCAATTGTTACGGCTGCTGCGTCTGTAAGTAGAGTGAAAAGCAATGCTACCCATTTTCCTTTGTCTATTTCCTTCTCACTTTTAATAGACATGAATCGCACGTATACCTGAGGCGAACCTAAGAACCCAAGGCCTATCATTGAGAGCCCCAAAATGGTAAATATGTTCATCCAAACATCATTACTCCTGCCCATGACATTTGTAAGTGTTGGGTCAATATCGTTTAAACTTTCAGTGATTCCCGGGCCAGTCCCCATGGCGTAAAAGACATATATGGGAAGCAAGACCAGTCCAAAAAACATTAGTATTCCTTGGAACATATCCGACCAAACTGCAGCAACAAAACCACCTATAAAGATGTATATCAGGACAATTACAAACCCTATCAAAGCTCCCCATTCATAGGGTATCTCAAGCAACTGCTCAAACGCGATACCCGTTGCATCCATTTGAGTAGCAACATAGATAACTACAAAAATCACCAAAACCGAAGCAGCAATGACTCTTAAGGTATGTGTCGAAGATTTAAAATGACTTTGTAAATAATCAGGAATAGTAATGGCATTGTATTTATCGGAACGCCGCTTGAATCGTTTGGCCATAAATTGCCAGGATATGAATACTCCTAAGAGTTCACCTGCTACAACCCAATAACCAGAATAGCCGACCATAGCCCCCATTCCAGTTAGTCCAAGTAGTAGCCAACCTGATTCGCCGGTAGCTCTTGCTGAAAATGCCACGGCCCAAAATCCCATATTTTTTCCACCAACGTAATAATCGCTCATGCTTTTAACACGTCTAGAGGCTAAAATTCCAATTAGAAATAGAATTCCGACAAAGATTATGAGTACCGTAATTTTAATAGCAAAGTCAGTCATAAGTCGTTTTTATTTGAGATGCTCAAGTTGTCCATAATAATATGAATATTGCTATTTTTTGCCCGAAATCGACCAAAATCAATCGAAACAGATCGATTTTCAATGAAAATCAAAAGAAAATGATGAAAAAAAGCTATATTTGTAATCGCTAGTCGGGGTTTTAAATCCTTTGACTGAAAGTGGAGAGATTTAGGGATTGCCCTTGGATTTTACATTAAAAGAATAAAAAAGCAATTGAACCATTTTGGATTCTAACAGCACTACTTCTCAAATGATTACTCCCTTGAACAATATACCGACCGCTCCTGTAGAAGGGGAGAGGACGACTTCCAATACTATATTTGATTCAATTAATACCTTAGAAAGTATCGGTTTCTCGACGCGTCTAAGTTCTAATAAAAACACAAAATTTTATGTCTGATTTAAGCAACGACCTTGAGTTGTTCAATGAACTTGTTGAAGTTCTAATTAGTGAAGAAGAAAAAAATCCTGTTGCAGATAGGATAGAGGCGAATGAGCTTTATACGACTATTGACCTTTCTCTCAACGACAATCCAATGGTTGATGAGGAGTTCAAAAACACATTGAAAGATGTATTGATTTCTACACCGAAAACGGCAACAAATTTGTTTTTCAATCAATTGTTCGGCGGCCGTCAGAGCAAAGCGATTTTGGGAGATTTATTGGCGGTGATGCTTAACAACAGCATGTATACGTACAAAGTTGCTGGACCGCAGGTTGGAATTGAACAAGAAATAATCAGAAAATCATGTGATCTAGTTGGATACGGTGCCAAAAGTAACGGTACGTTCCCAACAGGAGGATCGATGAGTAATTACATGGCGCTTGTCATGGCTCGTGATAAGAAAGATCCAGAATGTAAAAATTTGGGAATGACAAAACGTCTTATCGCTTATACATCTGCAGAATCTCATTATTCAAATGCTAAAAATGCAAGTTTTGCAGGAATAGGAAGAAGCAATGTTCGATACATTCAAGCGGATTCGAAAGGAAAAATGATGGTTGATAAATTGGAAGAACAAATTCAAGCGGATTTGGCGGAAGGTTTTGTTCCAACGTATGTGAATGCAACTGCAGGAACGACTGTTCTTGGTGCATTTGATCCAATTGAAGAAATCGCTGACATTACTGAGAAGTACGGAATATGGCTTCACGTTGACGGTGCTTATTGTGGAGGTGTAATCTTCAGTGACAAATACAGACATCTAATTAAAGGAGTTGAACGATCTGATTCATTCAGCTACAATGCGCATAAAATGGTGGGTACTCCATTAACGTGTTCAATTATTTTAGTGAGAGATAAGAAGGATTTGGGTGAATCATTTAGCAATGATGCGTCGTACTTGTACCAAACGGATGGTGATGATTTCAACTTGGGTAAAACATCGTTCCAATGTGGAAGAAGAAATGATGCTTTGAAATTCTGGACCTTGTGGAAATCAGTTGGAACAAGTGGATTGGAGAAGATTATTGATCAACAATTTGATTTGGCCAATGTTGCACTTGAATACGTAAAGAATAATTCTGACTATACGGTTTATAGTTACGACGATTCGATTTCAATCTGTTTCAATTATAAGAACATTGATCCAATGGATCTTTGTACAGCGTTGTACGAGCATCAAATTACGGTTGTTGGATTTGGATCGTTCCATGATGAGGTTTTCATTCGGTTTGTGACGATCAATGCGAACAATAGTGCTGACGATATTCTGAACTTCTTTAAAGTAATGGAAGAGTTTGCTGAGAAAAGTACATTGCCGGAAAGAGTGAAGGTAGAGCAGGCTTAAACTAAATTTGAGTTCTAGGTGGGTGTTTTTTATTGAGATGGAGGAATTTAAACCTTCCATCCTTGAATGTTGAACGCATTTATTCAATCAGCTATTGACATGGTTATTTGTACCAACTCCTATGCTCTCATTGATTTTATCAAGTAAGCTGTTTAAACTTATATCCTCACTTTTACCTCATCTACTGCGTCAGAATTTCGTAACTTGACCTAAAATCAACAAAGATCTTTCTAAGATGCTTCAGAATCTAATCGTACTGGTTTTATTGGTGCCCTTTTCAATTTGTTTCGGACAAGAACAAACTGTTGAAATGAATGCTATTCATCAAAAGTTGGATTCCATTGCGTTGGTCAAAACCAAATTGACTGCTGAATTGGAGGTCCTTAAACTGAAGTGGATTCAAGATGAGATTCGTGCAGTTGGTGTACCAAAATCAAATGCAGAGGAGGAAATTATTTCGCATTCCGCCTACAGCTTAAGTTACAATGAATCACATGAGCAAGCCAATTGGGTAATGCATATTATCATGACGGATATTGTGAATGGGAATGTTTCGCGCTCCAACGATTTTAGGGAAGATCCAATGGTTAAAACGGGAACAGCGCAAGAGAAGGATTATTTCCTCAAGACATTGAAAGCTGACGGTTCTTATAGTTATGATGGGTACGGATATGACAGAGGTCATTTGGCTCCTTCGGCGGATTTTAGATGGAGTGAGAAAGCCCTTTCGGAGAGTTACTTTTATTCAAACATGTCCCCTCAGATTGGTGATTTTAATCGAGAGAAATGGGCAGGGTTGGAAAATTTGATTCGCGAATATGTGACCAAGAATGATGTGAGTTTGATGGTCGTAACAGCTCCTGTCTTAAACGACAATCTTTTAAAAATTGAACGAAGTGATAACGGTGTTTCAATTCCAGAATATTTTGTCAAAGTCGCTTTGGACGTAAAGAATAAAAGAGGAATTGGATTTATAATGCCCCATAAGAAGATTAATATGCCATTGGCGTCTTTTACTGTAAGTATTGACAGTGTCGAAGCATTATTGGGGTATGACCTGTTCACTGAGTTAGACGACCTTTTAGAAACGGAAATTGAATCAAGTGTAAATCCGAAAGATTGGTTGCCTTCAAGTGAAATAGGAGAGGGAAAAGCCATTTCATTTAAGAAACTGCCTAAAAATGCAATCAACACAAACGGGGTTGAGGCTTTTGTGAATGACGGAAAAAAGCATACGGTTTGCGGGAAGGTAGTCAGTACCAAAAAAGTTGATAAAGGGCATGTTTTTCTAAACTTGGACAAGAAGTTTCCGAATCAAATTTTTAGCGTTTCCATCTTCGAATCCAGTATTCAAAACTTTGAATATGAGCCAGAGATTTACCTGAAAGATCAAGAAGTTTGTTTCACGGGTAAAATTGGCGATTACAAAGGATCGCCTAGTATGGTGATTGAAAATGGAAAGCAGGTGAAGTTGGTTGGGGATAGGTAAATTGTGCCAATGAATTGGATTCGTTTAATAGACAATCCGCTCTAATCATAAGTTATTATCATCAATTAATTCTGAATTGGATTCTGAATTGGATTGTGTGCTACTTTTGATATTCTTAGTAGTATTCCTCGAAATTTTCTTGGCTATAAATTTTAGCATTTCATCAAAATCCTGATCGCGGTATTGAGCTTTACTAATCATATAGCTATCTATACAAAAAGTAAAACCAAAGTCAAGAGAATCCCTTGAAGGTAATAATTACACCATTGTAAATACGATTGATTATTTTAGTCGTAAACATTTAGTTCAATGAATTTCATTTCCGATTCTTTCGATTTTGTCTATTATCTCTGGGAACTCTTACTCCCTAGTATTGGCTCAATAATATTTAGCATCGTGACAGCTGCTTTATTCGGACTTTTTTTCATTGTTATCGTTGTTCTGATTCTTTGGAAAATCGGTTTCTTCAAGCGAAGTAAGACGTATTATAACGTCTTTGTGAAGCTGTATATTCCATATATGATTCTCGTTACGGTGTATATTTCAGGAATGATAGGTGCAATGATGGAAGTGCATGATATTCTTGAAAGAAAGAATGATCAAATGGTAAGTGTTGTTTATGAAAACACCGTAGAACCCATGTTTGATACGAATAAGGAGAAAAGGATTTTTATTGAAAATTTAAGAGCGGCAGCTTCTGATCTAGACAATAATAAAGACCATATTTCTGTTAATTTAATTACGTCAGCTCTTCTGAAGAAAGGGACGACTGCAAGGTACGAAAGCAAAGGTGAAAAACACGCTGCGGAATCGCATGGAGTCTTTAGTGATTTGGATCGTGAAATTCATAAATCAATTATCCTTGCCATTATTCTAACCAAAAAAGATAACGTTAAAATCACTAGTTCAGGCACTGTTACGATAGAGGAGTACCACAGTATTATTGACGGGCTGAAGGATATGGATTATGACAAATTCAAAAAAGAGTTAAAGATTCAGATGGGTTCGGTTCTAGGCGATTTCATGGATGAGCGATATTCTAGCTTTAGATTCTCACTAATTTTGTTCTACCTCTTGCTGATGCTACCCATAATTTTAGAGTTTCTCATTTACAAGCAAGTCCTGAATAAACGCTGGGAGAAAGCGTTGAAATCAGAAGAAGGTTTAACGGATGTTAAAAGCTAAGACGCCTTATTTCATTCAGCGGTATGCATCAACGAATTTGTTTCGATCAACATCCAGTTTAGACAAAAAGTAAAACCAAAGTCAAGACAATCCCAGCCAGAGTGAAAATCATTCCCTTCTTAAATATACTCGATTTCGGCATGTACATCCAAAAAGCCGAGATCACAAAGAAGAGCAATGAGAAGCCAAAGAAGATGTTCAGCCAATACAATGGATCTTCTGTCGAAGCTTTGTGCAGGTGCGTCATTTTATCCAAAACGTAAGGCAATTCCATCGTTGTAATGTGCGCCTCTCCAGTTTCACGGTTGTAATCGCCATTTTTGAAATAGACCATGTTTCCTTCTTCCTTTTCCACTTTCAGCCTTCTGAAATGTAACTTTTTCGCAAGTTCTTCATTTTTGACATTTGGAGAAATTTTTTCCTCAACGGTAACTTCACTTTTCAGAAAGTCGGTGTCTCTGAAAATCAGAACAATTCCGCTTAGAGCGTAAACGGCCATTATTCCTGCAAGAAAGAAGCCCAAGTAACGGTGTAGAATTCGCATTTTCATATTTGATGATTTATCGTTGCTCATGTTGTTTGTTATTTACTTGAGTTAAAGGATTCTTTGAATTTCTTCCCTATTAATTTTGAAACCATTTTCTTTGGAACGAACCGTGATGCAAAAACCTGAAACTTACTCGTTATTCCAGGAGTCACATTGTATTTGCCATCTAAAAAACAACTTACTGCCTCTTTCATCGCAGGCTCCAATTCCATGTTGTGCTTGTACAAAGATTTCAATTCCTTCATTTCAGAAAGTTCCGTTTTTACTCCTCCTGGTGAAAGCGTGCTGATCTTTAAATCTGGATTTTCAATTTCCAAAGAAATGGCGGTCGTTAAATTCGTTAAAAATGCCTTGGTTGCAGAGTACAATGCTTGGTAAGGAAGGGCGAAATTGGCTCCAAGGCTTGAAACAACCATGATTCTTCCGGCATTTTTAGTTTCTTCAAAGTGAGTCACGAACGACTTCAATAAATGAGAAGTGTTGATCAAATTCAGTTGAAGTAATTGATTTTCTTTCTCTTCAGTGATTTTAATATGAGGCCCAACGTACGTCAATCCCGCGTTTAGAATCGCACCATAAAAGTTGGGTTTCTTTAAACAATACTCGATTAAACTATTGGTGTTTTCTGCTTCGAATAAATCGGTTGGAATAAGATCGACTTCAATTGAATGTTTGCTTTTTAAAAGCGTCTTTAGTTCGTTTAATCGGTCTTCTCTTCGAGCAGTCAGAATTAAGTTGACATTGCATTTTTCGGCCAATTGAATCGCGAGTTCACGTCCCATTCCAGATGAAGCTCCAGTTATGAGGATCCATTTGTGCGTTAAATTTGAATCAGTTTTCATTTTGCGATCCTGTTAAATTCAATTGCATAAAAGTAACATCCAACCAGCGATCAAACTTAAAACCGACTTCCTTAAAAGTTCCAACTTCATAGAATCCGAATTGCTCGTGAAAATGAATGCTTTTTTCGTTAGAAGCGTCAATTCCAGCAATCATTATTCTTAAATCGCTTTGCTTTGCAACTTGGATCAGCTTTGATAAAATAGATTTTCCAATTCCTTGACCTCTGGCGTTTTTATTAACGTAAACGGAGTGTTCAACGCTGAATTTAAACCCTTCCCATGGTCTAAAAATCCCGTACGTTCCAAATCCTAAAATAGTTGTGTCACTTTCTGCAACAAAAACGGGCATTTCCGCTTCGTTTTTATCTGCGAGCCATTGCAGTTGATCTTCATACGTTCTTTCGTCGTAATGATAAACAACCGTTGAGTTTTTAATCTCGTAATTGAAGATTTCTAGAATGGCGGATACGTCAGAAACTTGTGCAGGCCGGATTTTAATTTCCATGAGCGCAAGATACGAATAGCTTTAAAAAAATACTACTCGATCTGAATGGACTGAATTTCCATCAACCATCACACGGTAAATGTAAGTTCCTGTTGCGAAATTTTGACGGTTCATTTGCGCTTTGCCGTTAATCGCAGAAACTGTTGAAATTGCATTTCCCATTAAATCATACAAAACGATATCAAACTCTTGGTATTGATCTGAAGTGAAATTGACTTGATCTACCGCCGGATTTGGATACATTTTAAATTGATCGATTTCAAATTCGTCTGTTGAAGCAACTGGATTGAATTCCCAGAAGTCGTTGAAGTTTGTTCCGTTCGTTCCCAGTCCATAATACACTCTGCCGCTAACATTGACTGCTGTTGCCCAACGCCTTGTCGTTCCTGGAAAATCTTGAAGTTGCAACCATGAATCGCTTGCAGGATCGTACCTCCAAACTTCTGGAGACCAAATCCACGATGCGTTCATTCCACCAATAAGGTATCCGTATCCGTTTTGGTGAATCGCTTTTGGTCGGTTTGGATAAAGTCCGGGAAATGGAGCTTTGGTTGTCCAAGTATCCAGTGTAGGATCGTATTCCAGTAAAGAAGCTCCAATTTTAAGATATCCCTTATCACCAATTGCAAAAGTGGGGTTTCCGAAAGAAGTAGAAAGTGGAATTGAAGCTCTTTGCGTCCATAAATCTAAGTCAGCATCGTACTCCCAAAAAATCGTTGAAAATAATGTGGGAAAATAGCCTTTATGTCCAATTGTGAAAGCATGTTCATTGTGGAATGTAGCGCCTGCTGGTGGGTCTGTGGCATCCGTCCAAATGTTGGTTTGCGCATCGTACTTAAACCAATTCGTTTGATCGACTCCACCCATTCCCACAAAAGCAACAGTTTCAAGTGGCATCACAACGACATCCTGATCACCATTTCCACCATTCGCGGGGTAATCTGCTTTTTGAGCCCATGAATTCGAAGCGGGGTCATATTCCCACCAATCTGGAAATCGATAATCAATTCCAGGAGCACCGTTGAGATGTCCAAGTCCACAATAAGCTTTGTTTGCAATTCCAACACCCGTTCCGCGATGTCTTCCAAAGCTGCCAAAGTCAGCGCGCTGTTGCCATTGGCTTGCAGCAATTGATTCCGAAATGTGCCCGAAAAGGCAAAATGAGAGTAATAGTAGTAGTCGCATGAATTGATTTAAAATACTAATTCACTGAAAGATACAAAATTAGATTGATTCAATTGGCCTTAAATCGGGCTCTTTCCAATTGTGGCGTGCGTGCACCGTAAATAGGACATTTTCGGAATAATATTCGAATGGGAGTTTACTTCCACCAAAGTCAGAATTGATAAGTGCATTACAGGCTTCCGAAGAGGATTCGAAGGATTTTCCCTTAAGGAAATTGTCTGCAATGATTAACCAAAACTTAGTGATCGTTTCGTGGTAACCATCTGTATCATTATTGATTCCGCCCGCTGATTCGTTGTGTCTTGAGATATTTCCCCTCGAAAGGTCCAAGGCCTCATCAAGTGAATAATTGGAGCAATAAACGATAGCAACGACTAAATGTGCTTCATGCGTCCATTCTTCTTTGGGCAATTCCCGGGCTTCAAATCGATTCATCAATGAATCAACTTCCGTTTCACTATAATTTTTCATGGAATTAACAATGTTCGATTTAAAGTTAATGAGAATCAACCAATAAATGAAAATTGTAGAAATTCGAATTCTTTTTAGTCAAAGAAAATATTCATATCGATTTTAGTTTAAAGTTCAATATGAATTTCGGTTGGCGAAACGGCATAGTAATGCCGCAAGCAGGAGAGATTTGCTTTTCATAAGTACACAGTTTAATTCCTTTGACACGGAACTTTCCAATTCCTTACAAATTAACTTTTACTTCTTCCTGGATTGTTTTTTACGAATGAACTCCAATCGGATGATTTGGATTTGTTGTGCTCGCCGATACCTTTCGAATAATGATGGCATAGTGCCACACCTAGCCCATCTGTTGCATCAAGGTGCTTTGGCATTTCTTTAAATTTGAGAATGTTTTGAAGCATTTTTGCCACTTGTTCCTTGGATGCTGCACCAGAACCGGTTATGGCTTGCTTAATACGTCTTGGTGAATATTCTTCGAAGGGAACATTATGAAGCAATGAGGCGGCAATCGCTACACCTTGCGCACGACCCAATTTTAACATGGACTGAACATTTTTCCCGAAGAAAGGTGCTTCAATTGCCATCTCGTCTGGTTTGAATTCCTTGATGAGCCCGTCCAAACGATCAAAAATACGTTTCAATTTATCAGGATGCGTGGCGAGTTTCTGTAGTTCAATGATGCCAAAAGCAACCAGCGTGACTTTCTTCCCCTTCACGTGGATAATTCCATATCCCATTATGGTTGTACCGGGGTCAATTCCTAGAATTATTTTATCTTCAACCATTAAATAGAATTCTTTGCTTAAAACTAAAAAAAATCAAAAGAACATTTTTCTTTTTGTTAAGCTGATTTTGTTTGCGGGCGTTCTTTTCGTCTTGTATTCACAAATAAATCAGTTTGATAAGAACGAATGGGCAGAGTTTCATTTAGTGAATCCCATTTCACTTGTGGTTGCTGTGCTGTTGGTTTACCCTAATATTTGGTTGGCGTATGTGAAATGGAAGTTAACGCTTTCAACCATCGGCACTGATTCTAATAAAAAAACGCGCATCCAATCCTTTTTTGCGGGTATTGTGACGGGAATCTTAACTCCAAATATGATTGGGAATTTTATTGGACGTTTCTATTACTTCGAGCGAAAGCACCGATCTCAAATCATCACTTTTACCTTGTTGTGCAATTTCGCGGCGTTCATTGCCAGTGTGACTTTTGGGACTTTAGCCGTTCTTTTTATGGGCAGAATAATGGTGCTTAAAGAAAGCCATCAACTCGTTACGTGGCTCTTTGCGTGTGTTCTAATCGCTTACATTTTCTATTTCTTTATCGACAATTTACTCGCCCGATTTAGAAAGAAAGAATTTGCCTCCAATTTTAAGAAGATCCTAAAGCAGAATCGTTGGTATCGAATAAAGGTGCTGGGATTGAGTTATTCGAGATTTATAATTTTCACCTTACAATTCTCCCTAATGCTTCACGCTTTTGGAGCGGAACTGAATTTCATCCTCATCGGAGCCATCTGGCAAGTTTATTTGATCACGATGCTCGTTCCATCTTTGTTCTTAGGCAAGATAGGAGTGAAGGAGGCAATCGCGCTTGAGATTCTTGGGCAATTAGACATCAATGAATTTTCTATTTTATTCGCATCGTTGATTATATGGTTTATTAATACAATCACGCCAGCATTGGTTGGGTTCATCATCTGCAGAGATAAAGTCAAAACATGATGATCGCAACCCTCATATTTTTTGTCCTATATGTGATTGTCATTGGAATCATTGTCAGCGTTGGCTTTGTGAAACAGCGTTCCAAGGAAAATCACTACCGTAGAGATGAAGTGAAAATTGATCCATCAGAGATCACTGTATTGATTCCATTTCGAAATGAACAAAATCGTATTTATGGATTATTGAATAGTATAAACGACCTCGATATTCAGGTGAAAGAGTTTATTTTCATCAATGATCATTCGGATGAATTGGATCAATCGAGCTATATTATTCAAACCCGACTTGAGATTGAAAATTATTCAATTTTAGACCTGCCCGAAGGAATTACTGGAAAGAAAAGAGCGTTGCGATTCGCTTCTGATAAAATTGAAACGAAGTATACATTAACGATTGATGCTGATGTTCAATTCGATACATCTTATATTTCTTCTCTGGCAAAGCTTGGCGATGCAGACATGTACGTTCTTCCCGCCGTGATGATTTCCATGAAGTGGTACGAACATTTTTATGAAATTGATTTATTGTTAGTGACGGCAGCCAATACTGGGTTGTCAGGTTTGTCAAGACCAATAATGGCGAGTGGAGCCAATTTGCTTTACAAAACGGAAACCTTTAGAAAGGTGGATAATTTAGAATCCCACATCAACATGGCGAGTGGCGATGATACTTACCTTCTTCGCGATTTTCGAGAAAACAATGCAGATGTAAGACTCTATTCCAGTCGAGACTGTTCTGTGACTACGGAAACACCTCAATCTTTTCGCGAGTTTATTGATCAACGATTGCGATGGATTGGAAAAACTGGAGACATCAAAGACAATCTAAGTACAATACTCGCTGTCGTTCAGGCCGTTCTTACAATTGGATTCTTTGGCTTGCTGATTTGGTCAATGGCTGTAAGTAATTGGAAAGGAACTGCGCTGTTGTTGGGTTTAAAATCAATCACAGATTTATTCCTATTCTTCCCCTATTTCAACCGCGTTAAGCGACTTACATCTTGGGTTTTTATTCCGATTTATGAAATTTTGTTCCCGATCTACACCTTGATCATCTTGGTGCTTCTTTTCACGTACAAACCGAAGTGGAAGGGAAGAAAGATTTATGCAGATTGATTTACTTCAGATAAACATGCTTGTAATGAGGATATGGACTGGTTCCCATTTTCAAAGGCAAATGGAAATCAGACAACATCGTTAGCGTATCCGCGTTGACACATCCTATTAATGTATCTGTTTCGCTATTGTCCAAGTTGATCTGGTACTCATAACTATCCGTTAACTCACATGTCCCTGCTCTAAAAATCGGCAGAATGATTCTGAATTGTTCTACTCCAATATTGTCTCTTGTTGCAGCTATTTTACCTTTCTTTTTAAATTCCACGGCGTACGTTCCAACAAAATCACTCGCAGGAAGAACCGTTTCAATTTCCATTTGATTTACCTCATCGTAAGTGTATTCAATGGAATGATCCCAAGTCCAAGTTCCGATCAGAATCGCAGATTGATTTTCAAGTTTGTCTTTGATGCAACCTGACAAAACAAGTGCTATGGCAATTAGGAATAGGTATTTCATAATAGATGATTGGTATACAAAAGACGGAATTTAAATCCAAAACGTTGTTAAAGATCAATTATTGGATAAAAAAAAGACTCCCAATTTCTTTCGACGGATCGAAATGAACTGGAAGTCTAAATGATATTGTCTTTAATTAGAACGGTAAATCGTCGTCTTCAGCAGCGTCAGTTGATGCAGTTGGAGCAGCAACAGGAACAGGATCAAGATTCATGTCAGATGGTCCACCTTGAGGCATTCCTTGACCAACTTTTTCAATTCTCCAAGCATCCAAAGTATTGAAGTATTTTACTTCACCTTGTGGGCTTGTCCACTCTCTACCTCTTAAATTGAAAGAAACTTCAACGTTTTCTCCTTCTGAATAACCATCAAGCATAGAACATTTATCTTGAACCGATTGGAACATGATATCTTGAGGATACATACTTGATGCATCGTTAATTACAAATTCTCTTTTTGCGAATTTTTCAGTTACCTGAACAGTGTCCTTGATTACTTTTACAGTTCCCGTTAATTTGAACATAATTGATTTTATTTTATTGTTATTTTACTGTTTCGATTATTCGATCATTGGATTTTCCGATTTCCCGAATCGTCCAAGTAACGATTAATCAAGTTTATTTTCTGTTTTTCAGAATGAATCGAACTTTCGAATAATCTGAGTATCAAGCAATCGAAATCACCCATTGTTGAAAGCAAGCAAAGTCATCCATGCGTCTTCCAGTTTATTTTCTTTCAATAAAGCTTTCGCTTTCGTATGCAATTCATTTTCCAATTTAGATGGATTGTCTTCTAAAGATACGAATAAATCGCTCAATTCCAGAAGCTTGAATTCATTAACATCTGTTTCGTTCGGCAGCTCTTCAATTCCCGCCAACTGACCAAGATCGTTTCCAGAAAGCGTTTTACTGTCTCTGATATCGTCCGGCAAAGCATCGAATCCAATTCCAACTGTTGTGATTGGCTTCATAATTTCAAACATTGATTTTTCATCCGCACGGCAATACCAATTCCCGCCCATTCTCGATACCAAATCAATTTTGTGCTGATCAATCATTTGATCTTCGTTCAACACCGCTTCATCGATATGAATACGTAAAACTTCACAAAACACTAAATTTCCAGCTCCTCCTTCTGTTCCCAATTCTTTTACTTCAATCACCTTGCATTCAAATTGAACGGGTGATTCAGCAACTCTCTTAGGTCGAATCGTTTCAGAATCCAACGCTGTGAACCCTGCTTTTTCAAATTCACTCACTTCAGGAGCGAAAGGCGAACTCGCCAAACTCATTTGGTGAACAATATCAAAGTTGACAACATTGACCACAACCTCAGGCACAACCTTAACATTGTTATAGGTATCCTTCGTCGTATTTGTTCTACCGCTTCTCGCAGGCGAAAAAATCAATATCGGAGGATTTGCACTAAAAACATTGAAAAAGCTAAATGGCGCAAGATTCTCATTGCCTTCAGCATCAATAGTTGACGCGAAAGCAATTGGTCTTGGACCGACAGCTCCGAGCAAATAGTGGTGCAGTTTCGATACTGCGATTTCTTTAGGATCTATTGTTAACATTTATTCTTCTAAAAGAGAGGCACAAAGTTAATTCGTTTTCTCGCGACCTCTTCATTTTATATCGGGGACTTTTCCACAATTTCGGGTATTTGTTAACTTGATTTTGAAAGGAATGAAATTTCACGTAAAAAAAATGAATCCATCCTTCGCATTTTAAAATAATTACATAACTTTGCACTCCATTTTGAAAAGGATGGCGGGGAATACAATCCTCGATTTCGAGCAATCGAAAAAACAATTAAGCGGGCGTGGTGGAATTGGTAGACACGCTAGACTTAGGATCTAGTGCCGCGAGGTGTGAGAGTTCGAGTCTCTCCGCCCGCACTTAATTATAAAGTGGTCTTGGCTTGGCCGAGACCACTTTTTTTATTTATACATTTTAATTAGATAGTAATGGATGTAATTCGCGAAGATATTGATGCCTTAAATGCCATCTTAAAGGTTAAGGTAAGTCCTGAAGATTATGCTTCAGAAGTAAAAAAGACATTGGAAAAGCACCGTAAAACGGCTAAAACTCCAGGATTCCGTCCAGGTCACGTGCCTATGGGCTTGATTCAAAAACAATACGGTAAAGGTGTTTTATCGGATGAATTGAACAGAGTGGTGAATAAGTCACTTCAAGGATACATCGCTGAAAATAAAATTGAAATTCTAGGAAATCCTATTCCACAAGGAGATACAGGATTCGAAGGAGATTTTGATAATCCAGCAGATTTTGAATTTACATATGAAATTGGTTTGGCTCCAGCCGTTAAAGTTGGTTTAACAGCAAAAAGCAAATTCGAATACATTAAGGTTAAGGTTGACAAGAAATTGATCGACAAGCAAATTGAAGACTTACAACGTCGTTACGGGAAATTGGTTTCTGGTGATGCAGTTGGCGAGAGAGATATGATCTTGGCGCAGTTTGTTGAGTTGAATGATGACGAGTCTATCAAAGAAGGTGGAATTCTTCATACTTCAACGATTTCAATGGAGTTTGTTTCTGACGCGAAAGTAAAGAAAGAGCTTACAGGTAAGAAGGTTGGAGATAAAGCAATTGTTTCTCCTGGTTCTGTTTCTAAAGGTGGAGCTGACACAGCTGCTATGTTAGGAGTTACTGAATTGGATTTACCGAACATCTCTGAAAAGTTCCAAATGACAGTTAATGAAATCAAGGTGATGGAATTGGCAGATTTGGGTCCTGAATTGTACGATAAGTTATTCGGCCCAGGAACAGTAAAAGATGAAAAAGCATTAAGAGAACGCGTTAAGTCTGATTTGGACGGAATGTTTGTAAACGATTCTGATCGTATGTTGACAAGAGCGGTTTACGATTCATTGTTGGAAAAAACAGAACTTGAATTGCCAGATGCTTTCTTGAAACGTTGGATTAAAATGTCGAACGAAAAAGAAATTTCTGATGAGCAAATCGCAACTGAGTACGCTGGTTATGCAAAAGGTCTGAAATGGCAATTGATCCAAAGCGAAATCTTCAAAGCGAATGAAATCAAATTGGAGAACGAAGAAGTAATCAACTTTACGAAAGGATTGTTGGTTTCGAACTATGCACAATACGGAATGCCAGCTCCAGAAGATGCTGAATTGACGAAATCTGCAATGGAAGTTCTTCAAAACCAAGAGGAAGCAAATCGTGTTTACGATATGCTTGCAGAACAAAAATTGACAAAATACTTTAAAGCAACAGTTAAGCTTAGCGAGAAAGAAGTGAGCTATGACGAGTTCGCTGAATTGGCAGGAGGGAAGTAATTTCTGATGTCTTTTTAGTAGAGTAAACTATATTATTAATCCCCTTTTGAATTTCAAGAGGGGATTTTTTTGTGCTAAACATCCTTGGAACGATCCACTCAACAGTATTAGCATCCTTTCATGAATTAATTTAAATTCTGCTGTAACTTAATTTGAGTTCGCAGGTCTAACTGGTATAACAATTGAAAAAACCAGAGGTATGAAAAAGATAATAGCAGCAGTAGTTTTAAGTTTGATGACAATGAGTGTAAGTTTTGCAGGTGAGAACCCAAAGCTATTGAAAGAGATCAAAAGAAAATTAACAATCGACCTTACGAAGGTAGATTTAAAGAACAGTCAAGATAATTACGTGATCGTTCGATTTAGAGTTATTGATCAGGAAATTTCAATAATTGAAACAGAAGGTATGAAAGAACTTGAGGTTTTAATGATTGACGAATTGCAACAGATGTTTATTAAAGCTGATTCAGATGCAAGCGTAATTCATACGTATAAATTCAACTTCGAAAACGAACTTTAATACGCTAGAACGAGCTCGCTGAATAAGCAAGAGGAAAGTCATTTCCAATGCTTGTTTAGTAGAGAGTATAATTTGGAAATCCCTTTTTCGGTTTGGCGAGAGAGGGATTTTTTTTGGCTGTTGGTATTTGAGTTGTAACGTAATGTAGCAGTTGAATTAATACTTGTGGTCATTTGCTGAAAACCGCACGGAGCGTGTACTTTATTATTTTAATTCATGCTGTAAATCTATTTCGATCTTTAAAATAAATTATTGATTGATAGTTTGTGTGGCTTCCTATCCTTGAATATTAACTATGAACGCATAATAAGTAAAATTCTCCAACAGCTATTGAGAGTTCAAAATCTCCTCTGTTTTTCATCCCTATTTTCCGCCCACTCAACACCACTAACTGCCACTCATGAAATAACTTAATTCTTTTGTAACTTAACTTGATTTCACATGTCTAATAGGTGTAACATTGCAAAAAAATAAATACAGAGTGGTATGAAAAAGTTAGTAGCAGCAGTCGTTTTAAGCTTAATGACAATGAGTGTGAGTTTTGCAGGTGAGAACCCAAAACTATTGAAGGAGATCAAAAGAAAATTGACAATCGACTTCAGTAAAGTAGATCTAAATGACAATCAAGATAACTTTGTGGTTGTTCGTTTTAGAATTATCAATCAAGAGGTTTCAATAATTGAAACAAAAGGTTCTAAAGAACTTGAGATTTTAATGATTGACGAATTGCAACAGATGTTTATCAAGTCTGATTCTGATTCAAATGTAATTCACACGTACAAGTTCAACTTCGAAAACGAACTTTAATTAATTCCGTGAAAGCACAAGGGGCATCTCATTCTATTGTTGGGGTTAGTAAGACAAAACCTTCAATGTCGAATGCCTCTTGTGCTTTTACTGTTTTTCTGCACCATCAGAAAACATTCTTTCGATCCTAGCCACAATGCTATCCGCATAATAGAGTGGTCCCAAAATATGAGTTGAATCAATTTGATAGAAACCTTTCGGTTCCGTCGCAGCGGCAAACAACCGCTCTCCGTGATTGTATGGAATGGTTTTATCTCCAACGCTATGAATCACTAAAACTGGTTTTTTAATCAAAGGAATAGAATCTATAGCCGAGTACTTTTCTCCAATAAACCATCTTCCAATAAATCCTGCTGATTCGCTCGCAATATCATCGTGACTTGAAAAGGCGCCTTCCAAGACGACACCATCAATTTTAGACTCGTTTTGCTTTCCTACAACAGGCGCAAGATGTCCACCTAAGGATTGACCATAAATAAGAATTTTCTCGTCCTTAAACTCGTCCAACGATAACATATAGTCCAAAGAGGAATTGGCATCGATCAAAACGTTTTTTCTTTTCGCTTTCCCTTGCGAGAATCCAAATTCGCTGTAATCAAAAAGAAATACTTTGTATCCACGTTCCGCAAAAGGAGTTGCCAATTGGTAATTTAAAACAACGTGTCCCGTATTTCCATGAATAAAAAACAAAGTCGTTCCGTTGTATTCTCCAGTGGGTCGGATCACCCAAGCGTTTAACGTATCCTCATTGGAATTGGGATAATTTACACTTTCAATGGAATAACCCAACTTCAGGTCCTTACTTGAATCAAAAGCGAAATAAGGTTCGTTTCCTTTGGTGAATTTTAGGCGAATTGTGTCTTGGCGAATTTTATCGAATTGCTGGAAAGTAGAATCCTCGGTTAATTCATAAGGATGGAGAAAAAGGAAATTCATTGAGCATGAACTAACAATGATTCCAAGCGCCAAGGTAAAAAGAATTTTTAATTTCATTTCAATTGTTTAACGAGATAAGCCACCTTATCCGTTTGAATCATATCCGGGTTTTTTCGAATAGCGTCTCTGTTTTCCTTTTTACTGGAAACTCCCCAAACAGTGACAAAAATCCCTGCATCATGCGCGAATTCAATTTGCTCCGATGTAACTTTGTCTGTGTCAATCGAAATGCCATGAAGCCCTAAACTCAAAGCCGCTAAAAATCCATCCTGAAAAGTTGCAGGATAGATATATTGCCGAATTTGAGCGTCTTTAGTAGCCATTTCAGTTAGGAAGTATTGATCCTGTGCTTCGATGAAAACAGTACTGTCAATTGAGTAATCGTCGTATAAATCTTCTAAGGCATCTGTGAATTCATCGATATAAGCAAGGTATTCGTTGTCCCCCGGGTAGATTTTAATGTCAAGCGTAAAAGTGTATTTGTCAACGCCACCAACATCGCCAAAGAAATCCCTTAAGTTGAGGATTTTGTAATTCAATTGCGGTGTTGTAGTATACCTCGCTTCTTTAAGTTCATTCCACGTATAATCTCTAATCCGTCCTGTTAGGTTCGTGTTCCCCTCTAAATCGGAGTTGTGAAAGCCAACCAAAACATTGTCTGCAGTGAGCTGAATATCTATTTCCGATCCGTCCGCACCTTCACTAATGCAGCGCATCAGAGATTCAGCCGTATTGATCGGGTAGAGGTCTGAAAAGCCCATTCCTCCATGTCCCATTAACTCGATCTCATTATTGTTGAGGTTTGTAATTTCGTACTTCTCAGGTGTGCAGCCTAAAGCAACTATAAGGATCGATATGATAAGGATTGCTTTCATTTAAAACGTGTGACCAATTGAAATTGCGCCCCAATGATTGAAACCATATCCGCGCGATACAATGGGAGAGTACGACAGGCGAAGTAATAATCTATTGGAGATAATGTATGTGGCACCCGCCTGAAAGTAACTGTTGAGCCTTTTTACACGTTCTGGTTCGAATTCATCGTTGACCTGCACTGTAGATGCGTAAATTAATCCTGCGCCTAAATAGATCAATAAAGGATTCGGGCGTTTTTTAATGACTTTGATTTCAGTGAAAATTCCAAATGGAACGAAGTAATCCGGTTGAATTTCATCTTGAAAATTTCGAAACCGTGTGGTTCCCAATCCAAAACGTGCACCGATGTTGATGTTTTCTTTTTCGAAAGAATAATGTTCAATGTTAAATGAACCAATGCCTCCAGCACCACCAGCTTCTATATAAACTGAGCTATGCCAAGTCGAATCTGTTTGAGCAAATGAAGATAAAGACCAAAGAAATATTGGTAATAGAAGTATGTGAAATAGAGTTTTTTGCATTATCTATCTCGAAAGTAGGTAAAAAAACAAAACCGCCTCACTTGCGCAAGACGGTTTTTGGGTTAAATCATATTAATTGAAAGTCACTTCGAGTGGCATTCTCATCTGAATACCGGTATATGATTCTAGCATTTTTAACTTTTCGTAATATCTAAGTAGCTCTTTAGGTAGTTCTGTACTCTTCATGCTTACCTCCTCAGATGAACCTTCGATCATCTCAAGAACCGCAGCTAATTTATCTTCTTTCACAAGCGGGTAATACAATACCTTCTTTTTACTGATGCCTGCTTTCTTAGCTGCAAATTTAATCGCATCGTTCAATCCGCCCATTTTGTCAACCAAGCCAACAGCCATTGCATCTCTTCCTGTCCAAACACGACCTCTGGCAATAACACCAACTTGTTCTTTCGTCATTCCACGACCTTCAGCAACAATTGATTTGAATTGATCATAGATTTCATCAACTTGTCCTTGAATAATCTTAAACTCATCTTCGTTTAACCTGCGGTTCGTTGACATAACAGAGTGTTTGTTCGTTCCAACTCTGTCGAATGAAAGTCCCAATTTGTTCTCCAACATATCTCCCGTAAATGGAATCACGCCAAAAACACCAATCGATCCTGTGATTGTCGTTGGTTGAGCAAAGATCGTTGCGCCCGGAGCCGCAATGAAATATCCTCCCGATGCAGCAACGTCACTCATTGAAACAATTATCTTCTTCTTTTTCGTTGTCAGTTTTACTTCTCTCCAAATTTCGTCACTCGCCAATGCACTTCCGCCTGGGCTATTTACCCTCAAAACAATTGTTTTAATCGATGGATTGTCCCGTGCAGCGCGAATCATTTTACACACCTTTTCAGAAGAAAGACCGTCGCCTTTTGTCGAAACTGATCCTTCCGTTAAAATTACAGCGATGTTCGGTTCGTCTGCTGCCATAATCGTCTGGTTTTCTAAGAATCGTTCTTTCGCATATTTCGAAAAGGCCAACAACTCAATGTCCTTGTTTGCCTTCGCTTTTACCTTCTTCGCAATGATGCTTAAAACTTCATCGCGGTATTTCGTCGCATCGATTAATTTATGTTCCACTGCGTCTTTCACTGTAATTACCGAAGCATTTTCAGCCAATTCATCCAAATCTTGCGCTGTAAGTCCTCTGTCCTTCGCGATGTCTGTTCGGATGTCTTGCCAGATTCCTGTCAACAACGTTTCCGTTTGGTGACGCGCTGAATCACTCATGCTTGTTCTAAAAAAGGGTTCAACTGCACTTTTAAAATCGTTATTCGATCCACGGATCACTTGCATTTCGATTTCCAATTTATCAAGCATTCCTTTTAAGTACATCATCTCTGCACCCAATCCTAAAAACTCCATGTTTGAAGTTGGAAAACCGTAAGACTCATTTGCAGCCGATGCGATATAGAATTCTTTTGTCGTGATCACCTCTCCGCTGTTATAAGCAACAACAAACTTCCCGCTTTTTTCAAAATTGTTAATCGCATTTCGAATTTCGCGCGCTGTCGCCATTCCGCAATTAAGACTGTTGATCTCTAAAAATATTCCTTCAATTTTAGGATCCGTTTTGGCCGCCTTCAATGCAAATAGAATATTGGCAACTCCCAATTGAGTGTCAATGCTCAAAGTTGTCGTATTCAAAGATGTTTGACTTACTTCACCAATATCACCATCCAAAGTCATGTGCAAAACCGTCTTTTCACTCACCGTAAAAGGCTCTGTGCTAAAAAAGCTTCCAATCACAAGTGCCCAAATAAGAGTTCCAATAATGGAAACCGTTATAGCGGCTACTAAACTCGGCCAAAAAATTCTTCCGAACGTAACTTTCTTTATAGGGATTTGATCTGACATAATTGATTTGATTAGTTGAATAACAAAGATAGGTCTGAATTTCCGTCTTTTGAATGAAATATTATGGATGGTTATCAACTTGTTTGAGTTGTTATTTTGACTGATAAATGAATTCAATCAATTTTTATCCATGATAAAAGTCCGTAACTTGCAGAGAACTATTTTTTATGAAACTATGAAATTGTACTTATCTCTAATAGCCGTTCTGTTCTCGGGAATTGCTTTCTCTCAACAATACTCAAAGGTTAAAATTTATGCGGATCATGATGGTCTTGAAGCACTTACTCAACTCGGGTTGGCTGTTGATCATGGTGTTCATAAGAAGAACATTTTCGTTATAAGTGACTTTTCTCAAGATGAGATTGAACTTTTAACACCAAATGGATTTGTATATGAGATTCTAATCGATGACGTAAAAGCGTACAATGCAAAGAGGAATAAAACAGAGCACTCCGCCAAGAATGTAACGTGTGCTGCAAATAATGTTAACCTGCCAACCCCACCAGTTCATCATTTTGAAAACAACAATTACGCTGGGTTCTATAAGTACCAGGACATGCTTGATGCACTTGACGAAATGGCTACTTTGTATCCAAATATAATTACGATTAAGTCACCAATTTCGACATTTCTGACACATGAAAACAATCCAATTTATCATGTGAAAATTTCAGATGATCCAAATACGGATGATGCCAATGAGCCAAAGGTTCTATATACCTCGATCCACCATGCAAGAGAGCCGATGAGCATGTCTCAAACGATTTTCTATATGTGGTATTTACTCGAGAATTATGCGACAAGTGCCGAAGTTCAATACCTAGTTGACAACACTGAAATGTATTTCGTTCCTTGTATCAACGTAGATGGATATTTGATCAATGAGGCAGACAACCCAACAGGATTTGGAATGCACAGAAAGAACGGAGCGCCTATTGGAACGAATAATCCAGGGGTTGATTTGAATCGGAATTATTCGTACGGTTGGAACACTACAGGTGTAAGTACAAACTTGAACAGTGATGTATATCCTGGGACAAGTGCTTTTTCTGAGCCAGAAACACAAGCGATGAAATGGTTGGCAGAAACGTATGGATTTAAGACTGCTCTTAATGCACATTCGCATGGGAATTTAATGCTGTACCCGATCGGAACAACAAACGCTGAATTCGCTGATCACCATGATTATTTCGATGATCTAGCAACACACATGTGTTCTCAAAACAACTATTTTCCAACAAAGTCATCGGGTCTTTACCCTGCATCAGGGGATTCAGATGATTACATGTACAAAGTGGACAACGGTGTTGGATTGAAGGATACGATTTTCGCAATGACTCCGGAAGTAGGTTCTGATTTTTGGCCTCCTCAATCTGAGGTTTTACCAACATGTCAAGGAATGGTCTTTCCAAATTTAGTCTTGTCGCATATCACACATAAATATTTAACGGTAGGCGATACTGATCCGACTTATATACAAACCTTAACTGGGGATTTTAACCATGTTGCTCAGCGTCTTGGGTTTGAATCAGGAGCGATTACAGTTTCTATTGATCCAATTTTAAATATTCAATCCGTAGGTCCAGCTATCATTTATGATCTGGCTTGGGAACAAGAAGTAACAGGAGTGTTTTCGTATGTTTTGAATCCAGCTGTTCAATTCGGAGATGAAATCAAATATGTGATTAACACAGATTACGGAGCTTGGATTTATAGAGATACGGTTACCAAAACGTTTGGACAATTGGCATTGCAAGTACTTGATGACGCTACAAATACGACAAATTGGAACGGAAACTGGTCCCTTACGAATGACGCATCTTATTCGCCAACAACAAGTTTTACGGAAAGTGACGGAGGCGACTACGGGAACAACGCTGACAATACGTATGAGCTTTTTCAAACGATTGATTTGACAACGGCCAACGCGGCAATCGTTTCGTTTTATGCGAAATGGGCAATTGAAGCTGATTATGATTATTGTCAATTTCAAGTATCAACAAACGGTGGTGGATCTTGGATTGGACAATGTGCACTTCACACTGTAGAAGGGACTAGCAGCAACGGAAGCGTTCAGCCGAACGGAGAACCTGTTTGGGAAGGAGGATCAGATTGGACTTACGAAGAAGTTGATTTGTCTGATTATTTAGGTCAAGTAATTAGCGTTCGTTTCAGATTTGAATCTGATGGCGGTGCAACTGAAGATGGATTCTATTTTGATGATTTCAAGATATCTACAAACAATCCACTGGCACTTACTGAAGATCACTTTGACGTAATGGCGGTTCCAAATCCTGCGAATGATCAATTTATAGTGAGCACATCAAAAATCATAACAAGCGGATCGGTTCAAGTGTATGACCAAACGGGAAAACTTGTTATTGATCAATTGATTGAGGAGCAAACAAACAAGATTACTGTGAACACTTCGCAATTGTCAGAAGGAGCCTATACGGTTCATGTTGTTGGGGCTGATGGATTCGGTAAACCGGCGAAGTTGATTGTTATTCATTAATCTAGTTCGCTACTGAGTTGAATGCTGAACTGAATACTGATCTTGTCGAAGTATGTCATTCTACGTCTGCTTCGTGAAATTTTAATAAAAAAATAGATTATTACGTGTTTTTACGCCGTATTCTCATGTTTTAAGAGAAAAGTAACGCGATTACAACTTATCTTTTTTAATTTTAAGGTATCGT
>JAWUWJ010000085.1:0-10490 GCA_034111925.1 Crocinitomicaceae bacterium | reverse complement strand
TTCGACTTAAAAATTTGGAAAACGTCATTTTGGTGGCCAATTGCATCGGAGGATCGGCATCACTGCTCTATACGATCAAGCAACCAGAAATGGTTGATAAGCTTCTCATTTTCAACATTTGCCCGGGAAATTTGATTGTACGCTTCCCGCCTATGAGAAAGTACATTTCATACTTAAACAAAAGGAAAAGGTCAAAATCAATTTTCGGTTCTGTTCTCAGTTTTGGCTTTACTAAAACTCCAATAAAAAGAAAATTTCCAAGAATCCTGTTTGGCAAAGCAGTTGATAAAGAAAGCCCGTTGTACAATCGATATATTGAGAAATTTAAGCTAAAAACACAGACCACATCACGTATAAACTTGTTATTCTCTGTACACACTTTCAATGCATTGAATTACCTAGGAAAGGAAAAAGCTCCAGAGCACCTATTGGTTTGGGGCGAACACAATAGCGTAACATCGTTGAAAAATCATGGGTATTTTCATTTCAATCTATTGCAATCATCGCAATTTGAAATAGTCAAAAATGCTGGGCACCTATGTATGTACGAACAACCAGAAGCAACGAATACTCTTATTGAAGATTATATTTCTGCTAAAGATGTTGATAATTTGAAAAAACGACCACCCGATTATTTTCAAAGATTAATCTGAAACCCATTCATTTTTACAATCATTAAATTCATTTATCAACCTTATTGTATTAGGTACATTAAGTAAAATGTATTAGTTTAGGGGAACAAAAAGGATTAGATCCCCCTTTAAAAGATGAAACAGAAAAGTTATATAAACCTCTGTTCACATGCATTTAAATAAAACTACTCTAAAATGAAACACATTAAAAAAATCACACTTTTTCTGAGTTTATTTGCGTTTTCCTACGCCAATTCTCAAAGCTTACCCATCAATTTTGACGGCACTGCTGTATCAACTGCGGATTTCATTGATTTCGATGGAGGCGTCGCAACTGTATCCGCAAACCCATTGGTTGCAGGAATCAATGTTAGTGACTCCGTTGCTTGCCTTGTAAGAAATGGCGGAGCTGTTTACGCAGGAAGTAAAATTGCATTATCAGCGAATCTTGACTTTTCTGTTTTATCGAAAATAACAATGAAAGTATATACAACTGCGCCCGTTGGTACAATTGTAAAATTCAAGCTCGAAGGAACAGGTACGAATACAGAAGTGGATGCTTTCACCACAACGTCTGGCGCTTGGGAGACCTTAGAATGGGTATTTGCAGGCACACCGAATGACTTAAACGAAGTTGTGTTTATGTTCGATTTTGGAAATATAGGCGATGGAACGGCAACATCTACATTCTATTTTGATGATGTTCAACAAGAAGTTGGACCAGCAGCACCAATGCCTGCGACTCTACCAATTGATTTTGAAACAGGCGCCGTAGCAACGAGTGACTTTATTGATTTTGCAGGGGCGGGATCAATCGTTGAAGCAAACCCACAAGTGAGCGGAATCAATTTAAGTGACTCAGTCGGCCGAATGATTCGAAATAGCGGTGATATTTACGCAGGCTCTAAACTTATGATGTCGAGTACTCTTGATTTTTCTACTGCGTGGCACATAACCATGAAAGTTTATACAGAAGCTCCAATAGGAACACGACTTAAACTACAATTAGAAGGTGGAGCCAATAGTTTTGGAATAGATGTCCTATCTACTGTTTCAGGAGCATGGGAAACATACGACTGGAATTTTGAAGGAGCATTGAACGATCACGATGAGCTTGTATTTATGTTTGATTTTGGAAACATTGGAGACAGTACGGCAACATCTACATTCTTATTTGATGATGTGGAACAAGTAGTTGGACCAGCATTGCCAGCAAGAGTAGCGCATCCATTGCCAATCGATTTTGAATCAAGTGTTGTAACATCAGATTTCGCCAATCAATTTGGATCTATCGGAAGTGTTGAACCCAACCCATCAGTGAGTGGCATCAATACCAGTGCAACAGTCGGGAAATTCTTACGAAGCGGAGGAGCTTCTTATGCGCGCAGTTTACTTGGACTTACAGATGTAATGGACTTTTCGACTACAAACTACGTGACGATGAAAGTATATACTGAAGCACCCGTTGGAACTGTATTGAAATTCAAAGTTGAAAGTACAACCTCAGGTGCTGCAAATGAGAAAGATGTCTTTACAACAGTTTCTGGCGAATGGGCAAATTATTTCTGGGACTTTACCGGCGATCCACCAGTTTACGATGTAGTTACATTCTTATTTGGGTATGGTCCAAACAATGATGCAGGACCGAATTCTACGTTTTTCTTCGATGACATTCAATTAATTGCAGACACTACAACAATTGGATTGGAATCTTTGTCAAAAATTGATGGCTTGAGTTGTTCTCCAAACCCAGCAAAAGACCATGTTACAATAACTTCTGACAATGGTGCTATTGATGCCATTACTGTTTATGATGTTGTAGGAAACGAAGTATCTGTAATTACTCCGAATAAAAATTTCGCAACGATTGATGTAGCTCATCTTGCAAGTGGTGTTTATGTTGCTCGTGTCGCAACAGGAACAGAAACGAGTAGTATTCGATTTATAGTGGAATAGATCGTTCGAACACAAAATTGATGCTTAAATGCGACAGAAATTTCTGTCGCATTTTTTTTTCCATAAGAAATTTGCGCCCTTTCTTCTCTCAACTTTAACACAACGAATTCGAATGCTTCGAAATCCTTGTTTAATTGGAAACACAGGAAGAGACTATTCAGTGAGCGGTTGCTGTTACAGACTGATTAGAGCTATTTTAACAAAATAAAAGTAGATACCAATACTAGTTATTGTAAAAAATACACTAACTTAATGCCATAAATCAAAAAAATTATATGATGAGAACATTACTTAGAACGACTCTTTTAGCATCGGCAACAGTACTTTTTACTGCAACTGCTTCTGCTCAAAATGTCCCAATTGATTTCGAAACTACTGGAAACGGTGCTGGTTGGACCTGGACAGTGTTTGAAAACACAACGAATCCACCTTTGGAAATAATCGATAATCCTGACAAGAGTGGAATTAATACTTCTTGCACAGTAGCCCAATTTACGGCCTTACAAACTGGTAATCCATGGGCCGGATGTGAAAGCATGCACGGAGCCGATCTTGGAGCCTTTATGTTAGATGCGAATACCAGTACAATCAATATAATGGTATGGAAACCAGTTATTAGTGATGTGGGTGTAAAGTTAGTTACTCCAACAAACGCTGCACAAATAGAACTTAAGATTCCAAATACTGTAATCAACCAATGGGAATTAATCACGTTTGATTTCTCTGGTTATATAGGAATGACTCCATACGATATAGAGATGGTTGATCAAGTTGTTGTATTCCCTGATTTTGATTTAGTAGGAAGAACTCAAGACAACATTTGTTACTTTGACAATGTTTGGGGTGTAGATTCTGTAACTGCAGCTTGTAACTTATCTATTTCTGAAACGGAAAAAATGAGCTTCAACTTGTTCCCTAATCCAGCTGAAAACAATATTACAATTCAATCTGAATCTTTAATTGAAGCTGTAACTATCTATGATATAATGGGAGCTATTATTTCGAAAGAACAAACTTCAAACAATGTTGTTTCTGTTGATATCGCTGAGTTCGTTAGTGGTGTTTATTTTGTTGAAGCTAACATCAATGGTCAACTGATCAGAAGAAGATTGATCAAAGACTAATTCAATTTATAGGATATCAAAAAGGAGGATTGGCATTGTGCTAATCCTCCTTTTTTTATCTACTATTTAACTTATAAAAATTCTTGTTTTGGGCAATGAACCCTCGAACCCATCCAAAAGATTCAAGCCTCTCACCTATTCTCTATTTTACCTTCTTCAAACTTCCAAAGAGCATCGATGCAGTAGCCGGATTTGTTGCCAATGGAACATCATAAACGTCGCACATTCGCATTAACATAAAGATATCTGGCTCATGAGGATGTTTCTCTAATGGATCACGAAAAAAGATCACCATGTCGCACTTTCCTTCTGCAACCCGCGTCGCGATCTGAGCATCTCCACCCAATGGGCCGGACAGTAATTTAGTGACACTAAAACCAGCTTTCTCCACCTTCGTACCCGTTGTACCCGTAGAAATTAATGAAATACCAATTTGATTCAAAACCTCTTTTTGTTCATTGAGGAATTGTACCATTTCGGCTTTTTTTCCATCGTGCGCTATTATCGCTATTATCATTCGTTAATCTATTTAGAAAGTTCAGCTTTAAGGTAATCAATAACATCAACTTCCGTTACGTCAATTCCTTTTTGTTCTGCCTTGTAAAAGGAAAGCCAATCAAAAACATGGATCAAATAAAGCGTTTGCTCAATCAAATCTTCCCCCTTAGCGTTAACGATACAAAGATCGGCCTTTTTAGAAACAACCTCTTCTGTAATGTCCAATCGACGGCCGTTTCGTTCATTTTCAAGCGAACTTCTAACAGAAATCACGCACAAATCATTCTGTTTTTCGGCCCATCCAACGATCTCATTGTGATTCATTTCAGGGATCACATTGAAAAAGGCAAGTTCTTTACTGTTTTCATTAATTTGTTGACATGTGCGCAACAGAACAGTACTAAATTGATCTTCGCTGTACAATAGAATTCTCTTTCCGGATGATTTCTTCAAAAGATCATTCGCTATAGATTGAATAGCAACTTGCTCTTTATTCAACAATTCAATACTGCCCTTAATTTTATCCCGAATTGAATACTTCAAAATGTCAACTTGCTCAAAAATCTCAATGATTTGCACAAGCGGATATGCAAGAGCAGAACGCGGAGGAAGACCTCCAGGAACTTGAATAAATTGATTCCGAGTCTTCTTCAGGGTCTCTTTCATTTTACCTCCACTAGTTACTCCAATAATCAAAGCGTCCAATTCCAAGGCCTGATCCAAACAACTTAGTGTTTCTTCTGTATTTCCAGAATATGAGCAAGCAATAACAAGGGTGAAACGACTCACATATTCAGGCAGGTCATAACTATGGCAAACTTCAATTGGAAGGAAAGAGTTTGATTTTAGCCATTTCTTGACTATTTCGCCACCGATTCCAGACCCTCCTAGTCCACAGATTACAATATTACTTATCGTACGATCGAACTTGAGCTCTACCGTTTTTGAAATATTTATTCCTTCATTAAGTTGTTGAGGGAAATTGGTTATAAGTTCTTTCATTTCTATTCTTAAATTAATAATTGTTTTTTAGCTCCAAAACAAAGCGTACAATACAACCACGCAAATCATGACTGCAAAAGCTCCTACGTTAAACAAGGGTGATGTTACAAATGTTGATCTGGAAATTTCAATACCTTTCTCATCATCCGCTCCTTTTAATTGAACAAGGCTAACGATGATAATAACAGCCATAGTTATCAGAGCGGTGATTCCCATTTGATGCAAAAATGGAAGGTCAATAAAGATGGCGCCGTCAATCCAACCTTTGGGCCCAATTTTAAAGAACATGGCTACTGGTATTGAAACCAACACTCCCACAATAGCAGCTTTGTTCGTTGCTTTCTTCCAGAAAAGTCCTAACATAAAGACAGCCAGTATTCCTGGACTCACAACACCTGTATATTCCTGAATGAACTGAAAAGCTTGATCAATTCCTCCAAGAAGAGGCGCCATAATCGCTCCAATAATTAACGCTCCCGCAGCAGACATTCGACCTACTCTAACCATCGATTTATCATCTGCCTTTTTATTGAAATAAGGCTTGTAAATATCCATTGTAAAGATCGTGGACGTTGAATTAAGCATGGAAGCAAGAGATGAAACAATTGCAGCAGACAAAGCGGCAAATGCTAAACCTTTCAAACCAGCTGGTAAGAATTGCAACAACCACGGATATGCCTTATCGGCAGCTTCCATTGTCGGAGTATTTTGCTGACCAAGTTCTCCCAATCCATTCATTATTTCGGGATCAGTTGTCATAACGTAAGCCGCAATCCCAGGAATAACAACAATTAACGGAATAATTATTTTCAATATCGCAGCCATTAAAATTCCCTTCTGAGCCTCTTTTAACGACTTTGCCGCTAAAGTTCGTTGGATAATATATTGATTGAAACCCCAGTAATAGAGGTTCGCTACCCAAATCCCTCCTACCAATACGGCAATCCCGGGAAGGTTGCTGTATTCATCATGGTCTGAGTTCAAGATCATAACAAAACGATCAGGAGCTTCTGTGTAAACTTTCTGCATTCCAGCCAGCATACCCTCGCCTCCGGAAACTGCATCCAATGCTAAGTAAGTTGTCGCTAAACCACCAATGATTAGAAAAACAACTTGTACTACATCTGTCCAAGCTACTGCACTTAGGCCTCCATACAGGGAATAGGCTGCGGTAAAAAGGGATAGTCCAATAATACTATATATCATAGGAATACCAAGAATGGTCTCCAGAGCCAATGCACCTAGGTACATAACAGATGCTATATTAACAAATACATATAGTGCGATCCAAAACACCGCCAAAATCGTTTTTAATTGGGTGGAATACCGTTTTTCTACAAACCCAGGAATGGTATAGATACCCTTTTCAATAAAAAGAGGTAGAAAAAACTTTCCGACGACAAGCAACGTAATGGCCGCCATCCATTCATAAGAGGCAATGGCTAGGCCAACCTTATATCCAGAACCAGACATTCCAATAAATTGTTCGGCAGATATGTTCGCGGCAATTAATGATGCACCAATCGCCCACCAAGGCAAGGATTTACTCGCCAAAAAGTAATCTTCAGCACTCTTTTGCTCCCCTGTTTTGTTTCTTGATACCCAGAGACCTACGGACAATATCAATACCGCATACAGGGCAAATACTACATAATCGAGTGTTTCAAAAGTTGAGTTCATAGCTTCATAGTTTAGGAATCGAATGTACACAATCTTTTTTACTTATTGTATATTCTACCATAACAAAAGATATAATTCCACTGTTAACGACTATAGCTCAGTAGAAAACATCTAATAAACTCTACCCGATGCGTATCCATAACTTCCAATTGCTAAAGAGCTCTATCAAAAGCTCCAATCGAGTAGGCTTCATCAAAATGACTTCGACGCGTTACCAATACCGCGCGTAGCAAGCAGTTAACGTTCTCCAGAAAAAGTTTATCTTCATGTTTACATGGTGAAATAAAAAAAAAGACCTATTATTGTACAATACACCATAACTAATATTTGATATTTTTATGAAAAAGTATAACCTATTATCTCCTATACTCTTGACTTGTGCATTGCTCACGTTTACGAGCTCCTTTGGCCAATCAAGTAGTGTCGAAATCATCGAGACGGATGGCCAATGGCAGTTAATGGTGAATGATAAGCCTTATTACATCAACGGGGCTGGTGGCGACAAAAACTTAGACGTTTTAGTTAACGCAGGAGGAAACACAATTAGAACTTGGGGTACTGAAAATGCGCTTACAATTCTAGATGAAGCTCATGAAAAAGGGTTGAAAGTTATGATGGGATTATGGGTTCAGCACGAACGTCATGGTTTTGATTACAACAATGAAGCAAAAGTAAAATCACAATTGGAAAACTTCAGAAAAGAAGTTCGAAGACTTAAGGATCATCCAGCATTGCTTTTGTGGGGAATTGGAAACGAATACGAACTGAACTATTCCAACACGAAAGTTTGGGCTGCAGTGAACGATATTGCCAAAATGGTTCACGAAGAAGACCCGAATCACCCAACATCAACAGTAACGGCAGGTACAAATACTGAAAAGTTAGCATTCGTAATGAGTCAACTTACTGATATTGATATTTATGGAATCAATACCTATGCGGATATTGGAAACGTGAAGAAAGTCATTGAAGATGGGAACTATAAGGGACCTTATATGATTACAGAATGGGGCCCGACTGGTCACTGGGAAATCACGAAGACAATGTGGGGAGCTTCTGTTGAGCAATCGAGTACTGAAAAAGCAACTTCATACCTGAGTCGATTCACAGAAAATATTGATTCGCAACGAAGTCAATGTATTGGTTCATTTGCCTTCTTATGGGGACACAAGCAAGAATACACGAGTACTTGGTATGGATTGTTTACCGAAGATGGTGAGCCTACAGAAGCAATTGATGAATTACAATACTGTTGGACAGGGAAATATCCGGACAACAGAGCACCAACTTTAGATAAAATGGTATTCAATGGAAAAGAAGATTTATTGAATGTGATTGTTGCGCCTGGAGAGAAATATTCAATTGAACTTACGGCCTCTGATAGCAATGACGATCGATTGAGTTACCGATGGGAATTGTACCCTGAGAGTACAGACAAAAAAACAGGAGGTGATTCGGAAGGAAAACCGCCAATTCTAACAGGACGCATAAAAGGATCTAAATCGAGTGAAATTGTACTTAAAACACCACTTAACGAAGGCACTTATCGCCTATTTGTATTTGTTGATGATACTGAAAAAGTAGCTTACATGAATATTCCTTTTTATGTAGAAGGCGAAGCAGATGGTGTGAACCGAATTCAATTAAAAAAACAAGAACTTGAGCCATATAATAATTAAGACATTTAGTGTCGTTGCCTTTGGTCTTCTATCGCTTTCGACTTTCGCGCAATCTGGACCTGATTCAAGCATGTTTAAGCCAAACAATGGTGGCCTTGAACCAAAAGAGTATGAAAAGGGACTGTCGAACATTTCCATCTCTGGGAATTATCGGTTTCTTGGATACTACTCTTCGATGAAAGAGCAATACCCTGAAATGGGCGAAGTAAACAACCGTTTGTTTCTTGGTGACGATAGTAACTTGCCGCAATTGGACATGACAGTTGGAGTTACTCCTTTTAAAAACACGTCTTTCGCGGTCAACTTATACATGTGGACTCCCTTAACTGGAAGTGAAACAGATTTTGTAAAAGGATTGTTGCTTGGTGTCAATCTTGCAGGATCCCATTCAACCAAATACGGAACTTTTTCGGTTAAGACTGGTGGTATTCACTGGACAAAGCTCAGCCCTTTCACATTTGGAACGAATACAGGATACAATCGATTTAGTTTGTTCGAACGAAATCCTTGGGATCCAAACACGAAAAATGTTTTCGATCGTTACGAAACATTCTATGAGAACGGATCATTGTCTCAAGATGAACGTTGGGGACAACAAGCGTTTCATGGGTTTATCTTTGAAGGAGCCGATCTCCCTCAGGACATATCCTTTTCATTCATGCATGGAAAATCGCAATTGAATGGAGGTGCGACACCAACTCCGAATAGTCTTACTGGTGGACGTATTCGTAAAGGATTGGGTCGGAATTTCGTCAGTCTAAACGCGATTCAAAGCCAGACCTATTCCGATAGTCTTGCTAGAAATACGGTAGGTTTTAGATTGATCACTTCAGAATTCGAGTTCAAAATCAAAGACAAAATAACGATAGGTGGTGAAGTTGGTGCTGGAAATTACTTTTCTCCAACGCTAACGAGTAACTGGGGAGAAGCAATTGATGTAAAAATTAACTTCTCAAAAGAACTAACGCATTTCCCAATTGAACTTAGAGCCTTTAGGATTAGTCCAAACGTCATCAATAACAATGGTGTTTTCTGGAACTCATCGATTCAAGAATTTAGTCAAACTCAAGCAACACAAGATGGACAAAATCAAGTCCTCTTCCCTTTCGCTAGTTCTTTAACAAGTATCGGTCAAATGACGAATAACCGCCAAGGAATCATTCTAAATACCGATCTAAAATTCGGAAAGCACAAATTAACAATAGGCTACAGTGCTGCAAACGAAATTCAAGCCATCTCAGATCGTATAACTTATGGACATCCAGCAAACAATTTAGCAATGTCTCGCTTCTGGCGCTGGGGATTCCCAACCGATGTAGGACCTTACGGAAATCTAAGTAAGGTGTATAGAGGTGTTTATGAAACAATGACCATTACAGATTCAATTTCCGCAAAAGGGTTTAACTCTGTGGAAGTGAGTTATAAAGTAAAAACCAAATTCCTCAATCGAGAATTGACTGTGTTTTACTTAGGTGGTTTTCATAGCGTTCAAAGAGATGCATCGGTTCTTCCAGTGTATTCTTCTAAAGCATATTTACAGAGCTACAACAACCAACTTGAGTTTTACTACGCTCTTGGTAAAAACGTTGTGCTGAGCAATTATTTTGGATACGATCGAATTTATGGTGGAGAAAACACAAATTTGGATGTAGTATCACAATCTGCACGTAATCAAGAAGGATTGAGCTATGCGATCGGCTTGGACCTTCAGCTTTCAAAAAATGTTGGTCTCTATGTGAGACAACGATGGATGACATACCAAGACTTTAGTTTTAGTCTTGACAAATATCGAGGAACCGAAACTACTGTTGAATTAAAAATATTTTTCTAATTATGAAACTTCTAATCCAAACAATCATTGTCGTATGTTGTGCCTTTCCGGCCATCTCACAAAAAGGCAAGAAAGTACAGTTTGTAGG
>JAWUWJ010000084.1:0-51831 GCA_034111925.1 Crocinitomicaceae bacterium | reverse complement strand
GCTCAATACTAAAGTTTTCAATTTCGGGTGCGTCTTACCAATTACTTTCAATGTCTCTGAGCCGTTGAGTATTGGCATTTCCAAATCTAGGATCACAATATCAACTTCTTTTTTACGCAATCCTTCAATTAATTCTTGTCCGTTTCCAGCCTCTAAAACGATGTGAAAATTTGCTTCCTTATTTAACAAAGTACGGATCGTTTCTCGAAGCAGAACATGATCTTCGGTCACTGCAATCCGAATAGGTTTTTGTGGTAGCTTTTCGATCATATTCTAATATATAGCTTCTGTTTTGAATTTGACTTAGATTTTATTGAAATCATTTCATTGAGGTCTAAAATTGAGTAGAACTACTTATAAAAGGTTGTGTTGTTGCGGAAAGACCATACTCTTTGCATCGTTAATTCCACTTTGTGTTTGCGTAAATGTTGCAATTGATCAATTGAAATTTGAGTACATGTGCGCATTGATAATTTCAATTATTGTTCTGACATTTATACAAGACTATTCCTGTTTAATTAGAAAGACTTTTATGAGGTACTATAGATTAAAAAAATCGTTTCGGAAAACTGATGAAAGACAGTTCGTTGCGGCAAATTTATTGGAGATAAAGAATGCGTTGCAAAATCATGTGCCTGAAAAGAAGCTGAACAAGAACATGCTGCTTGCAACATGGAACATTCGTGACTTTGATTCTAATAAATTTAAGCATGGGCCTCGTTTAAAAGAATCCTATTTTTATTTGGCTGAAATTCTATCTGGATTTGATCTTATCGCTGTTCAGGAAGTGAACAAGGATCTTAAAGCATTCAGGAAATTAATGTACGTTATGGGAGATGATTGGGATTTTATCACAACCGACACAACCGCTGGGCCTGGTGGGAATGGAGAGCGAATGACGTTTATTTATGATAAGCGAAGAGTTAGTTTTGAGAATGTTGCGGGAGAGATTGTTTTACCAACAAGGGGAAGGATTAAGGGAGATATTCAGTTTGCTAGAACTCCATTTTTAGTGTCTTTTCAATCCGGGTGGTCAAAGTTTAGTCTCTGCACTGTTCATATTTATTATGGTGCAAACACTGGAGTAAAGCTTGAAAGAAGAGTCAATGAAATAGAAGCGATTGCTAAGTTTTTAAAGAAAAAAGCGGATGGAGATAAGGAGACATTGATTTTGCTTGGTGATTTTAATATCGTCGATCAAGAGCACCAGACAATGAAAGCCTTGTTGGACAATGGATTTGAAATTCCAGAGCAAATTAGAGAAAACCCAGCGGCGTCTAACATGCTTCAAACGAAGTTTTACGATCAGATTGGTGTTCGATCCAAATCCAATGTTTTCAAGCTTGGAACGGGAAAGGACAGTGCAGGAGTCTTCAATTTTTTCGATTCTGTGATGCGCGAAGATCAATTTGAAGATTACAAGCCGAAAGTCGTGGCCTCTGCATTGAATCAATTGAAAAGGAGAGAGCTTGATTTGGCCAAAGAACTGCGTAAATCAAAGCCAGATCAAGAAAAAATCATAAAGCTTAAAGCATCTGTAACGAAAGCAAAGGCGTTCTCTGAAAATGACATTGAACTTGAAGAATACTATTTCAATATTTGGAAAACGTTCCAATTGTCAGATCATTTACCGATGTGGACAGAGATCATAACTGACCACAGCGAAGAGTATTTGAATTCAATTGTGGAGTAATGGGCATAAATACATAAAAATACGCACATGTGCGTGAAAGATTGGGCTTGGGGTTGATTTTTAAAGCCTTGGTTTTTAAAGGGTTTTAGAGTAAAGTTGCAACATTTACGCAAAGTTTTGAGTCATTTTGAGTAGAACTACTCATAACACTGTTATATTTGTACCGCAAATAAACATGTTATGAACTCACCTAAACGCAAAGCTCAGATCAAAAGACAAAACGAATTGGCTCAAATAAGAAGAGCTAAAATGCCTTTGACTAAAATTGAAACTGAAGTTATTAAGCTTATCTACAAAGAAATGACGTCGCAAGAAATTGCGGACAAAATGGGCAAAAGTAAGAAGACAATCGACAACCATAGATTGTTTATCATTAAAAAATTGAAAGTTAAGAATGTTGTTGGTGTCGTTAAATACGCCGTCAAAAACAAGATTGTTAATTAAACGAAAATCCTTTTTTTATAGAATTTTAAGTCTCTCTCAGATCAACTGAGAGGGCTTTTTTTTTGCAGGAACTTTTCTTTTGGATGTAGATTGTGTTTCGAGCTCAGGCAATTGTTGCACTATTGAGTTGCATTGACAAGTTACTCTTGTTATTCCACTTCAAATACTTTCTTCACTGTACCATCTGAATACAAATAAATCAAAACAGTGTTCGGCTTGAATTCCGTTTCCCGTCCATTTATATCTACGATTTTGAGAAGCTCTTTGGGTTGATTTGATTCGTTCTCAAATTCGAGATCATCAATGCCAAGTATCAATCCCCAAATAAGTGTCGCATATTCTGGATGATCGATGAATGGATTTCGGTTGTTTTGATAACTATAATAGATGATGTCGTTTCTGTTTCGTTCCCAATCATCTACTGGATCATCAAGATGCCATTGATAGAGATCGGAGAGTTTCGCATGTATCGGTGCGCTTGTAGAATTATCTGATGGAATTGAATCGATAACTTTGAGATCCGGTTCTCCATTCGCTCCTTCGTAACGCGTTGCCATATAAAAGATCATTCGCGCAACATCTCCTTTGACATTGTCATTCGGTTTCCATACCCATTCAGAAGTACTTAAATAACTTCCTGTCGCGCCAGTTGGGTCAATATATTCAGTAGAACACTCTGCGAACCATCTGTTTGCACGTGCACCGTTAACAGAGATGTCAGTAGGCCGCAATGCATGAACATCTGTTCCCGGTCCTGCAGAAGTTCCAAAATCTCCGCGCGATTTCGCCCAAACATGTTCTCGGTTCCAACCCGCTCCAGAATTGTATTCTAGGTCGGCATCCAATGACCATCCAGAGTAAAGAAGTAAAACATTGTTTGGGTTTAAAGTATCGCGATCTGTTTCTTTTAGGATATCCCAAACGTCTGTTCCGTTGCTCGTGTAAGGAAACTCGACATGGTCTTTAATAATCAAGTTTAACTTAACTCTCAAGTCATCACCAGAGAAGCCTTGGGCAGAATCGTAGTAGCCCGGAGGAATTTGTCCAAAGGAAATAGATGCAATAAGTAGCGAAAATGTTAATAGAAGTTCTCTCATTAATACTAAAGGTAATCAAATTTGGATCGCTTCAGATCTGTCTTTAGCGAATCGGAAAATCAAACAATCGAAGGATCAGAAAATTGCTCTTTAAAATTCATATGCCCCAATGTCACGCGCAGATCCCGTAGGTCTAGGTTGCGCATTTAGGCTCGTGAAAATTGCCTGAATTATCGTGTTTGGATATGAAGCGCTTCCTCCGTCCAGCAATGGTCCAGAGTTATACGTGAAATCTTTTTCTGTCACATCAATAAACTGAGGATCGATATTCCATAGATTGGCAGCTCCCGCAGTAAAGAAAGGGTCCGTGAAAATGTCGTCACTTTTAATCAAGTTATTGGCCATAAAGAAATCTAAGGTGATTCCTGGATCTGGAATTGTATCGTACGCCAATTCATAGTCAGCAAAACCATAAATAACACTATTCGTGATTCTTCCTTCGTCAATACTTGCGATGTAATCTATATTGTCTCGAACGAAGTGGTTGCTTATTCCTACTGCTGCGCCAGGCGATGCACCATTTCCATAGCCCAATAAGTGGCAATGGTTAAAGTTAAAATCGCCACCTTCTAGAACCAGCAGAGCGTGAACTCCATTTCCAGTGATTAGGCAATTCTCTGCTTTTATCTTAGCGCCTGCGTATAAGAAAACGCCGTAGCTCGCACAGTTCTGAATTACGGTGTTAGAAACCTTGAGTGTATAATCCGTATTAATTGTTGGATCTTTACTAAACATGTGTATTCCAGAGGTTGCATTCTTTATAACAGCATAATTAATTGTGCTCGGCAATGCTTCTTGCATATAGATTCCATAATAAGCACCAGAAACATCATCGTAAGCAGCTTCCAGTCGATCTCCTTGGAACGTTACTGGGCTGGATTCACTTCCTTCTATATTTAACTCTCCTTTGTAATTGAACAAATAGGCGCCATCGTGAATGTAAATGTCAGTTCCTTGTTGAATGGTTAGGCTCTTTGCTGAATCGATAATCGCCGCTCCATAGATAACATGGGGCTTATCATTGGGCCAAACGCCTTCGTTCAGATCGAATATTTCTTGAGAAAAAATCGTTGTATGAAAATAAGCGTCCTGTCCATAAGCCACCAGAACAACATATTGATCCGTACCATTTGTCCTAAACCGCACTCGGTCTTCAATAATCATTGGTTGCGTGCCATTATTTGCATCAAGAGTAACCTCAACAAAGACAAATAAACTGTCATTTCCTTCCAATTCGACCTCCGCTAAGTTCGTTCCAGAGACTCCGTCAACATTTATTCTAAACGGAGATGCCGATCCACCCATCAATTCCATTTCACTAATAGTGACGGTTTTGCTGTCGTTATTGTAGATTTTGAACTGTTGTGTTGTCGATCCTATGGTCGTAAAAACTGTATCGAATAACAAAGTGTCTGCGCTAAACGAAAGGTTTTCAGTAGAATAGAAGGCTGTCTTCTTGCAGCTTGTAGTACTCGCAATAGTTATAAATAAAGCGAAATAGAATAAATATATGTAGGACTTGTTCATTTTAATATCTTGACTACAAAAGTAACGTAATTAGAAATAGGTTTATTTTATCTTTGTTAAAGTTTAGGAATTTAAAAAGTTTATATATCTTTGCAACCCCGTAAGGGATTTAGAGAAATTAATATTGTTATGAGAAAAGATATACACCCAGAAGATTATAGATTAGTAGTATTTAAAGATATGTCGAACGAATATTCATTTGTTTGTCCATCATGTGCAGCTTCAACAGAAACTGTTAAATGGGAAGATGGAAATGAATACCCGCTAATTAAATTAGATATTTCTCATAAATCGCACCCGTTCTTTACAGGAATTGTTCAATTCGTTGATACTGCAGGTCGTATCGATAAGTTCAACACGCGTTACGGTAAACGTAAGAAATAGAAAAAGTCTTAAGCAAAAAATAGTAGAGATCATTCCTTTTTGGAGTGATCTCTTTTTTTGTGGTATAATTTGTGTTCGGGATTAACAGATTGATTGTTTATAATTAATAGCCGCAATAGTCGAAATAAGACCATTGAATTCTAATTTAGTAGGCTTATAAGTATCTTTAGACTGTGAAATTGAATATACGTCACATATTGTTTTTAATTCTCCTTTTCGTAGGAGCCTCGAATTCCAACGCTGGAAGTATTGATAAAGGTTATCAGGCGCTAGAAATTCAGGATTATTTCAAAGCAAAAAAGTACTTTACAAAAGGATTGAAGTACAACAACTCTGCTGCGTCTCAAGGTTTAGCCATTATTTATTTCCGAAGCGATAATCCATTTCACAACTATGATTCGGCCTATCAATATGTGGTTCAATCCATCGAAGGGTGGGATATGGCCAAAGAAAGTAAAAAGGAAAAATGGGTGAAATATGGATTTACACGAGACAGTATTTTCGCATTCCGGCAAATAATAAGCACCGAGTTTTTTAAAATGGCTCGTTCAGCCAAAACGGAATCGGCCTATGCGACATTCATCCAAAAGCATCCTTGGGCAAACGAGAAGTCAAGCGCGATTGCTACGCGAGATTCAATTGCATTTTTTGCCGCTGTTAAAATAAACGATACCGATAGTTACAAAGCTTTTGCTGACAAATACCCTAAAAGTGTTTACGCTGAATTGGCCCGTGAGAATTATTACGACAGTCAATTCTATGAAGAAACAACTGAAGGTTCTCTGGAATCGTATCTCGGATTTATCAAATCGAATCCAGACAGTCCTCTGAAGCCTTTAGCAGAGAAGAATGTATTCGGAATTTCAACAGCTTCAAATTCTTCCGAGTCTTTTAATAATTTTATCGTCTCGTATCCACAAAATCGATTTGTCGATACAGCTTGGGTTCAATTGTACGAGTTTGAATTGTCTGATTTCTCCACAGAGGTCATGGAAAAGTTTTTAAAGACAGACGTTCCATTTAAAAGTAGAATTAGAAAAGACATTGAGTTATTTGATTCAATCGCGCTTCCGTATTCCGTGAATTCCAAATATGGATTCATGAACGAAGATGGGAAAGTCATGATTCGACATGCTTTCGATTTCGTTGGTTTCTTCCAAGAAGGATTGGCAATTGTTGCTCTCAATGACAAATATGGATTTATTAATAAGCACGGCGATCTTCAGATTCCTTGTCGATACGAATCTGTAGGAGATTTTAATAATGGACTTTCAATTGTTGAGCTCAAAGGAAAGATGGGAATGATTGATCGAAATGGTCGTTACTTGTTTGAATGTGTTTACGATGATTTGGGCATCTTTTCTGAAGGAATGGTGTACGCCAGCCTGAATGATAAATACGGTTATTATGACATCAACGGTAAGGAAGTTATTTCGCACAAATTTGACGACGCGTATGATTTTCGCGATGGAATTGCAAACGTTGAGAGCGATGGAAAGCAATCCATAATTAACCAAGTTGGAGACTATGAAATTCCGCTGGCTTATTCAGAGATTAAACTGTATTACGACACGCTTTATACTTTTGAGGAAGATGGCTTTTACGGAATCATGAACCACAAAGCACAATTATTTGTTGAGCCGATCTATACAGCAATTAGTGCTGTTCACAACGGACTTGCGATTGCGTCAATTCAGGATAGGGTTGTGTATCTTGACACTTTGGGAATTATGGTTATTGACAACGGCTATGAGCTGTATCCAAATTACATTCTCAAAGGTGAATTTATTGATGGTGTTTCTATTGCTTCGAAGAAAGGGAAATACGGAAGAATTAATCTGAAAGATGAGGTAGTAACTGAATTTAAATTTGAAAACATTGGAATGGGAACAGATCAATTCCCAGGTCAAAAAGAAGGTTTGTGGGGTGTTTTCGATTCAAAAGGTAAAGTTCAAGTTATACCATCGTATGAATCGCTTGAACCTTCTGAAAATGGAAATTACATCGCTTCTAGGAATGACACGATGTGCGTTATTGATTCGCAAGGCAATACGATTGTTCCATTTTCGTTTAGCGAAGTAGAGTCAATCGGCAATGATTTATTCTTGGTTAAGCAAAACGAAAAAGTTGGAGTTTATAAAAATGAGAAACTGATTATTCCAGTTCAATACGATCAAATTGGAGTATTCGATAAGGATTTCTTATTTTTAAGTAAAGAGGGACGATTGTTGTATTACAATATTTCAAATGGGGAACTCATTGAATTAACCGATAAGTAAGCGAAAATGTTAGAAGCAATTGATAGATATAAATTTGGGATAATAGCCGTTCTGGTTGTTTACTTCCTCATTTTTATGTGGACTCAATTTGACACTTTGAAATCTGAAGTGATCTTCGTGCCTTTTACCCAAACTGGACAAATTGATACGAGAGACGAACTTGAATTGACTCCTGAAAATATCGATGTTTCTGAAAGGTATTCTCAAGATATTCTCAACATGGCGAACAATGTTAGTGATGGTAGAGAGACATCTGAATTTGAGTTTTTCGAAAACCAGACTCCATTAGAGGCCTCAAAAAGTATTAAAGAGTTAGAGCAACAAATGATAGATGATGCTGGCGGCTCAAAAGAACGCGATCGATTGGAAGGTTTGATTGCGGATCGAAAAGCACGTCAGCAGGAAATATTAGACAATAAAGCAAACGAAGCAAAACCAGATGGTGGTCCAAGCGGAGATAAAAAATACGCTGGACAAACGATGGTTAATTTTGACTTGAGTGGCCGCGATGCTTATCAAAACAATAAATGGTTTGTTAGAAATCCTGGCTATAAATGCGATAACAATTCTAGAGTAAGCGTGTATATTGATATTAAAGTTGGCGCGGACGGCTATGTGACTTCAGCTTCTTATAATAGTTCTAAAAGCTCAGGTGCTTCTAGTTGTGAGATCAATACATCTCTGAAATATGCAAAGAAATCAAGGTTTGAATACAAGGCAAATGGTGGAGATCAATCCGGTTGGATCAGTTATGTTTTTATGCCGAAGTAACGCGGATGAATAACATTCAAGGGTCTTATACCTCATTTGCAAGTCAACTCCCACTAGAAAAGGGTGACATTCTTTTCATCGCATCCGACATTAAACAAATGGCACTCGATTGCCGATCAAAGGGTGAACAATTCAACGTCAACGCATTTATAGAATCATTTCAAGAGGTCTTGTCTGAAGGAACATTGATTGTCCCGTCCTACACCGATTATCTTAAAAGTGGGCAAACATTCGATCACGCAAAATCGAAACCTTCAACAGGCGCCTTGGCCAATAAAGTCCAAAGACGTAAAGATTTCATTCGTAGCAAAGATCCATTGCATTCTGTTTTTGCTTGGGGGAAACACGCCGAAGAGATCGCGAACATCGATAGCGATAGTTCATTGGGAAAGGAAAGCATCTTTAATTTCCTCCATGCGAACAAGGCAAAAATGATCTGCATCGATGTTGATTTTCAGAACAGCTTAACCTTCGTTCATTACATTGAAGAAAAAGAAGAGGTCAGCTACAGAAAACCCTACGATTGGAAAATGAAAACGATAATTGATGGAGTAGAGGCCAATAAGGAGTTCACTTTTCATACAAAGAAACCATGGATTCTCACCGACTTATCCGGCCTGCAAACTCAAAGCGCGAAAGAGGGAGTCAATCAATTGTATTCCTTCAATAAATCAACAATTCAGTATTTTGAATTGAATAAAATGCACGACTACATTCTTGACTATTTGAAGTTAGGGAAGAAGTTGTATACAGTTAGCTTGAAGCATTTTGCGAAGACGATAGCGAAACGAGTTCTTGGACAGAGATAGCTTTTTTAATTATGAGTTGTGGATTCATTGAAACCGAAAGTATCGAATAATCGAACAATCGAACAATCGAACAATCGGTTTTTACTATTTTTACAAAAAACGAAATCCCATGAGTTCAATCAATTGGCAAACCATCAAAGAATATGAAGATATCACCTTTAAACAGGCGGATGGAGTTGCACGAATAGCGTTCAATAGACCCGAATGCAGAAATGCGTTTCGGCCTAAAACAGTTGATGAATTACTCGAAGCTTTGAAAATTAGTCATGAACATCCAGAAATTGGAGTGGTCTTGATTACTGGAGAAGGGCCTTCTGAAAAAGATGGTGGTTGGGCATTTTGTTCTGGTGGAGATCAACGTGTGCGCGCAAAACGTGGGTATGCTGGGTTGGATGGTGTTAATAAATTCAACATTCTTGATGTTCAAAGACAAATCCGTTTCATGAATAAAGTAGTTATCGCGGTCGTTCCAGGTTGGTGCGTTGGCGGTGGGCATAGCCTTCATGTCGTTTGTGATTTGACCATTGCAAGTAAAGAACATGCGATATTCAAGCAGACAGACGCTGACGTTGCAAGTTTTGATGGAGGATTTGGATCTGCGTACTTAGCGCGACAGGTTGGGCAGAAACGAGCACGTGAAATTTTCTTCTTGGGTAGAAATTACTCAGCGCAAGAAGCTTTTGACATGGGGATGATAAACGAAGTTGTTCCTCATGCCGAATTGGATAAAACAGGATACGAATGGGGACAAGAGATTATGTCTAAAAGTCCAACGGCGATAAAAATGCTGAAATTCGGATTCAATCTTATCGATGATGGATTGGTCGGACAGCAAGTATACGCTGGTGAAGCTACTAGATTGGCTTATGGAACAGATGAAGCAGAGGAGGGGAGAAACGCCTTTTTAGAAAAGCGTCCTAGAGATTTCTCAAAGTTTCCGAAGTTCCCTTAGTATAAGTTATGGCTAGCTATTACGAGGCTTGGGGTAAATGAGAATGCTTCTTCTTAGGAAGTCTATGGACTATACATTTTGTGAAGCCCTGTCTTTTGTTAAATTAATAATTCATCTTAATGAACGTTGGTAGGCCTTTTATTTGAAACTTAAAAGCTTCAACCTCCTTCTTTAATTTTTTTTCTCTTCGGTATCTCGGTGTGGCTCCGAAAGCAAGCATTCCAAGAAATGCTCGAGTCTCTCTTTTAGAGTCATAGACATAATCCAATTTCAGATCTGCGATTTTGTTTTTTATCTTGGTGGGTAAGTCACTTCTATTCGCCTTCTCCATAAACCGGTCAAACTCTATCTTCATTTGAGAGATTTCTTCTTCTGAAATATGCTTGTCAATCAAATATCGATCACATTCGTTGTTCAGAAATTCAAAGTACTTATAACATGTTTCAATATTCATAATCGGGTTATTGGGTCTATCGGTGAATGTAAAAAAAATGGTTTAATGCTTTTTACATAGTATTACTTTTATTTAGTGAATTATATTACAAGCCCAGTTCGCTTCGTTTGCTAAATCATTTTTAACTTTAAACTATATTTATGGTTAAGAACCGTACAGTTCCTAGCGTAAAGGCCCAAACTCTTTTGACGAATTTAGAATCTTAATTTATCAATTTGGCAGAGCGCTTGTTATTATAGAAATTACCCCATTATGAAACTCGTTACGATTAAATCATTTTTTGTAAGTGCAATCATCTTGTTTTCTACGACGATTTATACTTATGGTCAAGAGATTGAGGTCCTAATGCCCTATTTAAAAGGGGAGCTATATGGCTATGCAAATTCAAAAGGTAAAATTATTGTAGAGCCAAAATATGAATACGCTATGCTTTTTGAAAATGAGTGTGCACGGGTTCGTTTAAATCATAAATGGGGATTAATAAAGCAAAATGGTCAAATTGTATTTGAGCCAACGGCCAAAAACATTTCTATGTTTGATTCAAATGGTCTCGCCAAAGTGAATGTTGACAACAAATATGGCGTAATTAACAAAAAAGGGGAGTGGATTGTTCCTTCAGAATATTCCTGGCTAGACATAAAGTCAAATTTCATTGTGGTCGCTAATTCAATGCGTCAATCAGCATTGCTGGATTTAAATGGAAAAACAATTGTTGACTTTAAATTCAATCAATTTAAATTTCATGAAATCCCTTATTTAGATTCAAATCTTATTATTACGGGACTAGATGAACAATACGGTTTAATTGAAATTCAAAAGAAGAAATATAACATACGAATAACTCCACATTATCAATCTCTTGAGAGAATTAGCAATGAGTATTTCAAAGCAAAACAGAATGATAAACTCGGTCTAATTAATTCTAAAGATGAAATCATCGTTCCGTTTGAATATGATAATTTAATAAAGGAAGGTCACTTTTTTCTTGCTGAACAAGAAGTAGAATATGAGGTGAAAATTAAGACCGTAGAACTGGGAGAGTATGTGCCGCGAAGAAGAGGTGATGATATTGAAAAAGAATATGATGAAAAGAATAAAGTTGTTTATTATTTAATGACGCAAGTAGAGCAGGAAGAACTTAAATTGTATGGTATTGACATCAATGAAAGCCCTCATGTTAGAATGCTTTACTCATTAATAAACAGAGAAGGTAAATTTATAATTCCGGCCCAATTTGGTGAAATAAGTACGAATAAACACTTTGTCCAGGTTAAGACGGATGAAGGTGTCACACTTTTCGATAAAAACGGTGCACCAGTATCATCACTTGTATTTGATAGGATTGATGAAGTAAAAGAAGGTCTTACTATGGTTAGACTTCGACCTGAAAAAAATGGGATTGAGAATTTAGATGGAGTAGATCGAACGATTAATTATTACAATCGGTTCAGGTTTGGGTTTATTGATAGTTCAGGAAAGATGGTTCTTCCTTTAATCTATAACGGTGCCCATGGATTTAATCTGAATCGTACTGCTGTAAGGAAGTCTGATAAATGGGCTTTAATTAATAAAAAAGGGGATTTAATTACGGACTTTAAATACGACCAATTGTATTATGCTGGTGAAAAGCGTTATGGTTTTCGACAAGGTAAACTTTGGGGATTGCTCGATTTAAATGGCCAGGAAGTTATTCCAGCGAAATATTACGGTGTTGTAAGAACTGATTATGAAACAGACCATTTTCATGGGTATTCTTGTCTAGTTTTCAAAAATGGTAAAGCAATTACAACTAAACAATTGCCGGGGTTCAGGCAGACAAGAACCTCATTAATCGATACAAATGGGATCCAATTGTTTCCTTTTAAATACAAAACTATTGAAGAACAAGAAGGAGGATTGTTTAAAGTGTCTTTAAGGAACCATGACCATGAACGCGAGAGCTATGGATTGATTGATAAAAATGGGACTGAAATCGTGCCCGTCTATCAGAATCATATTTCGTGGCTAGTAAATGAAAAAGTGTATACCGTTTCTGGTTTCGGGCATGAATATAAAGGCTTCTATTGTGATCAAAATGGACAAGAAACGGAATCTCCATATAAAGCGATTGAACGAGAAGGGTTTAGAGATTATAGAATATTGTCTAACGGCTATTATTCAGCGAAAAAAGAACGTAAGACTGTGTACTTTACACCCAAAGGAATTCCATTATTTGAAGAGTGAAAAAATGAAAATATACAATCTCAGTATTACAATTGCACTATTGCTTATAAGCAGCCATTGTTTAATCGGGCAAAAATTACCCGACTTAATTCCGTTTAGAGAAAAAGATTTATTTGGCTATTGTGATAGCAATTTAAATGTTGTTATAAAGGCGCAATACCAGAGAGTGCATCCTTTTGTTGAAGGCAGAGCCATTGTAGTAATCGATAATTTGAATGGATTTATTGACCCCAAAGGAAATCAGGTTGTACCCTGTATTTACAAATTTGCTAGCGCTTTCTCAAAAGGTTATGCTCTGGTTGGTAAATCAAGGCAAGAGGCAAGATATATCAATAAAAAAGGGGAGACTGATTCTAAAAAAAGCAACATTGGCCCTGCGCCTGCCACGATTGATATGGGATCTGGAATCAGAGATAGAAGGATTGGCCCAGTAAAGGAAGGTCGGTATTTTTATAGAGGGCAAAATAGAACTGAAGGTTATATGACGGTGGACGGAGACACGATTAGTTCTTCTGAATACAAATACCCTTATCATTCTGAAAGCTATAGTACTTCCGATAATTATGATCATAAATTTCAACATTTCTTTGAGAGCAGAGCAATTGTAAGTGGGGTTAATGGGCAAGGATACATTGATTTAGATGGTTATTTGGTAATTGATACCGTTTATGATGTTGCCTTTAACTTTAAAGAAGGCCGTGCAAAAGTTAAGTTGAACGGGAAATATGGCTTTGTAGACACACAAGGAAATATCATAGGAGAAATAAAATACGATCAAGCCTGTTATTTTTATGATGGAATGGCTCAGGTAATCTTGAATGATAAGTGTGGTTATATTAATTTAGAAGGTGAAGAAATAATACCTCTAACGTATGATTATTGGCAAGGAGAGCAATACTCCTCTTTTAAGAATGGGCTCGTGCGCGTGAGGATAAATGAGAAATTTGGAATTTTGGACAGAAATGGAACAATAATTACGGATGTAAAGTATGATGATATTATGCCTTTTTCTTATAAGCGAGCAATAGTTAAACTCAAGGATAAAATGGGCTTAATAGATGAGGATGGAAATGAAATAGTTCCGCCGGTTTATGATGCATACTATAGATTGGACCAATTTGCTTATGTATTTGAAACATCATCGAATGACAGGCAATACGAGTTGATAGATATTAGCGGTAAGATCTTAATGTCAAAATCAAAAGATAGAGCCACAAAAGAAAAAGGATATACCTCTGGGATCTATAAAGTTTGGTCCAGTTCGGGGCACTATTTAATCGATAAGTATGGAACGAAATACTTGAAATAGTGAATAGAGTCAATCATTAAAAAAAAACAAAGGCAGCCATCCTAAGATGATCTGCCTTTTTCTCTAGTCCCATTAAAGCGTATAATTCTCTAACGTTTTATTTTGACGTTGCTTCTTTCAACACCTTACAGATTATTTATTTAACTCTAATTTATAAGTTGGACACGTTGATACCGTTTCCACCTAAAACAATTGGTGTTTTTCCATCTGTTATAATAATTTTAGAATTTGTTTTCAGTGCATCTGCACTCAGTTCAATGGCTCTTAATTTTAGCAATTGATCAGTAATTGTAGAGTTCTCTAATTCTTGTCTCTTCTTCTCAGCTTCAGCTGCAACAATGATTCCTTCAGCTTCAATTTTCTGTTTCTCTAGTGCAAACTCTACGTCTAGACGGTTCTGGCTAATTTCCAATTCCTTTTCTTTGAGGCCTTTTTCAAGTACAAAGTCTAAACGTTCTCGTGCCGCTTTATTTTCAACTGTTGTTCGTTTCGCTATTTCCTCGGCTTTTAGTCGCTCTTGAATTGTTGCTACAATACCAGCAGGTAGGTGAAAATCTTTAAGGATTACACTTTCCATTATTATTCCTCTGTCTTTAAGGATACTGTCCATTGCCCCCATCAAATCAAGCTCAATTCTTGAACGCGCAGGGATCAAAGATTGAGCTTCATATTTCAATCCAATCTTTCTTAAATTCGTTTCGATATAATCGTCTATAAGTAAGCTCTCATATTCAGGGCCATATTTTTTGTGGATTTCAATAATTGAACTCTTTTGTATATGGTATAGAATTGTGACGTCAGCATCCACATAAATACCCTCTTTTGAATGAAAATGAAATTCCTTATTGTGATTAATGGTTCTGGTCTCATATCGAACTACATACCTGAATACTTTAGGAGCAAAATGATGCGCTCCAGGTTCTAGCACTTTATCTTTAACTTTTCCCATCTTGACATCTATACCTATCTCTCCAGGCTTGATGATGGTACAACTTTGAATAATTAATAGAGAAGTAGCTAAACCAAATAGACTTAAAATTTTCATTGCGATCAATTTTTATAATTAATAGTATGGAACCAATTTCCATTCTATCGCAAAGCAACAATCATGCCGTGTTAACAAAAAATTAACAAGTTGAAAAATCAGAAAAACATCTTGGTTCTTTTAACAAGAGATGATTTACTATTCTGAAATAGGAATAAATTACGTTGAGAATATTCGGCAAACTACAATTTTAGTAGCGGAATATACTACAGTCCTTTTGGGAATGTGATCTTCCCTTTTATTTGGGATTCAATTCTCATGGAGAACGATAATGCAATTGGGAAAGCGGGCATTGATATATTGTGGGAACGAACAGCTTAATTTCTAAGAGTGACAGCTTTTTTTCGAAATAAATTAGAAAATTACTTCACTCGAATTTTTTGCCCGATTTGAAGAACAGCATTTTGTGTCATTCCGTTCAGTTTGCATAACGTACCAACGGTAGTGCCATACTTTCCAGCGATTTTCCCTAAGGTATCTCCAGACTTAATTGAATAAACGGTTCCTGTTTTTAAATTCGCTGTGCTAACCTGCGTCTTTCCGTGCGTATGGCCTTTATGACCTCCTTTTGATTTTGAAACCAAGTCGCAAACCATTGCTTCTTCATTTTTCAAACAGAAGTTTTCCAAGTCAAATATTTTCTCAGGATCAAATGCGTGGTGGTTGAAACGAACCTCAAAGTGCAAGTGCGGTGAATAAGAGCGACCAGTGCTTCCGCCCAATCCAATTAATTCTCCTGCCTTAACAACTTGATTTGGCTTCACCTTAAGCTTAGAAAGGTGTGCGTAATATGTTTCCAACCCATTTACGTGGCGAACGATCACAAGGTAACCGAATCCACCTGAATTGTATTTTGCGTATCTCACTTTTCCATCAAACGCAGAAACAACAGCGTCTCCCGTTTTTAGTGGAATGTCAATGCCTTTGTGCTGCGAACTATGACGACGACCAAAACCGGATGTCGTTTTCTTTTCAACCGGGAAAGCATAGCTTAACGTTGAGTCTGTAAAGTTTAAAATTGAAGAGTCTGAATAATTAAATTGAGGATACCAGAAGGTCACATTGTTGTTCCAATCTTCCGTGTAAACATTAGCTGTATCAAAAAAGTTAAGTTCTTCGGCAGTGTTTTCTTCTACTAACGAATCTCCTTTTTCTGGATCTCCAGTTTCATTTTTTTCTACAGTTTCAACGCTTGCAAACGAAGAAAATACGAGTAAAGAAAAGGTAAATAAAATAAGATTTTTCATGGCTCTAAAATTCAAATTCAGTGCAAAACTACTGTATTTAAGTCGATTGGCGTGATTCTAAACTCCAAAATGTGTTAAAGTTTGAGGTGTTTTAGACGAAGTAGATCATTCTTACGATGAATAAGGTGGAGTTCAGATTTATCTTGGCTTAGAAAGATTCAATGCGCTTGATTTGCTACCATTCAATTGTAGAAAGAACTTGGGACATTAAACCGCAGACCGAGGTTTAACTTTGGAAGATCATCAAAAGGAGCTTTAATGAATTGCACAGTTCTATACTCAGCAAAGACAAAGCCCCATTGGAAGCCCAAATGAGCAAATAGCCTAAAGTCGTTAAAGTTGTGAATGTTCTTGGTGTAGTTCTTTTGATTTCCATTCACTTGAACAACTTTAGCTCTTAAAGGAAGGTGGTAACTTATTCCAAAGTCAAGAATTTTCTTCTCCTTAATGTAAAACGATGTTACGAAGGCGGTCGAAAAATTAAAATAAGTCATTCGTTGCCTTTGATGCGTAATGCTCGGATTAACAACATCGACATTGTTCAATAGAATTCGGTTGTACTCCAACCCGAATTCAAAACCTAGTCCAATGGGTGACTTTCCCAAGATGTAGTCTGAGCCTCCGAACATCCTTATTTGATAGTTTTGTTGGATATTTGATGGGTCCTCTAATTCTTTTATCCCTCTCCCAAATTGATATCCCCAATTGCCTAAGCCCTGAGAGCGATTGTATTGATTGTAGTGATAGGAAGATGTATCGTTGTAGGCTCTGTCTGACCTCATACCAAAAGAACCATAATAGTCGACTCTATTAACTGCGTTTCCATCAATAGAAATGGGGTGCTTTAAAATATGCGCGGAGTCACAACAATAAAAAGTTGCTTCGTATTCTCCTTGTTGAATTCCTGTTAATGTGTCCTCATACCCAACATTATAGAAGTACATGGAATCTTGCCCCGTGACCAATATAACGGTGAGGTCCTCACTTAGTTCATAATCATCAAAGTAAATTTCACAAATCAAACTCCCAGTTTGAGAATTCGCATTGAAAGAATTGAAAGAGATTACAAGAAGAATGACGATTAAGTATTTCATAGAATTAAAGAGTATAAAAAAAGCGTTTTAGTCGGAACTAAAACGCTTTCAAATAAGAATCGTTACAATTATTTTGTGAAATTGTCCGCAACGATTAAATCCTTTGTTCCGTGTCCCCAAGAATAGAAACCTTCGCCACTTTTAATTCCTTTTTTACCTGCCATTACCATATTCACGAGCAATGGACAAGGAGCGTATTTTGGGTTTCCGAATCCGTCGTGCAAAACTTCCATAATGGCCAAACAAACGTCTAGTCCAATGAAATCAGCCAATTGCAAAGGCCCCATCGGATGCGCCATTCCAAGTTTCATAACCGTATCAATTTCTTCAACTCCAGCAACACCTTCGTGAAGTGTAATGATCGCTTCGTTGATCATCGGCATAAGAATTCTGTTGGCAACAAATCCAGGGTAATCATTTACTTCAACTGGAACTTTGTTCAGTTTTTTCGATGTCTCCATGATCAAGTTCGTTACCTCGTCAGAAGTAGAATAACCACGAATGATCTCCACCAATTTCATAATTGGAACGGGGTTCATAAAGTGCATTCCGATTACCTTATCAGGTCTTGAGGTTACCGCTGCTATTTTTGTTATAGAGATAGAAGAAGTGTTCGATGCAAGAATTACATTCGAATCCGTTGCTTCGTCTAAATCTTTGAATATCTTAAGTTTAAGGTCGATATTTTCAGTTGCTGCTTCAACAACTAAATCAACTCCTTTAACACCATCATTAATAGATGTAAATGTAGAAATACGACCAAGAGTATCGTTTTTGTCACTTTCACTAATTTTCTCCTTAGCCACCATTCGGTCTAAGTTTTTAGTGATTGTCGCTATTCCTTTATCCAATGACGCTTGTGCGACATCGATAAGAGATACGTTATATCCAAATTGAGCGAATGTATGAGCGATTCCGTTCCCCATTGTTCCTGCACCAACTACTGCTACGTTTTTCATATTTCTGGTTTTTTGAAATACAAATATACCGTTCCAATTATAAATTATGAATTATTATTTAGGATTTAGGAATTATGAGTTATGAATTAATCGAATTGCCCTATCGAATTTATAATTCATAATTAACTTCCTATCTTTATTCTAAATGTCTTCAAAAAAAATAGTGTTTTACGATGGCGATTGTGGCTTCTGCAATCGAAGTGTCAATTTTATCATGAAAAACGATAAGACGAAGGAGATTTTATTTGCAGCTATTCAATCAAAATTCACACAAGATTTGTTTAAGGAAAAGGAATTCGGTACGCCTGACTTAAGCACTTTCTACTTTTTCGAAAACGATAAACTCTATTCAAAATCGACTGGAGCAAAGCGCTTAACGAAGTATTTTAAATTTCCCCAAAGAGCCTTAGCCATAGGGTGGATTGTTCCTCGATTTATTGCCGATTGGGGCTATGATTTTATCGCGAAACGGAGACAAAGACTTTCACGGGGCTATTGCGTTATTCCTTCGGAAGAAGAAAAGAAGCGATTTATTACGTAAAAGCACTATTTTAGCCGTCGAATGGTTTTTAGCTCAGCGTATTTCATGTTTGTTTTCTTGCCTGTAGTGCTCCTTTTAATTGGAGTTCTTCACAAGAGGTTTCACAATGCGGTTCTACTTCTTGCCAGCCTTTACTTTTATGCGTGGGGAAGTGTTTCGCATACATCGATACTGGTTATTTCCATCACGTTAAATTATTTATTTGGCCGCCTAATAGCCAATGGAGAAGGCAAACAACGAGCACTTCGGTTGGGAATTGCAATCACCGTGAATCTCGGGATTCTTGCTTATCTTAAATACGCGAATTTCTTCCTCGATAACTTTAATGGTGTACGGTCTATATTTGGGCATTCAATCCTAGAATTTAAGACAATCATTTTGCCTATTGGCGTTTCCTTTTTCACGTTTCAAGCGATCTCCTATTTGGTCGATGTGTTTCGGAAAACGTCACCTGTTCAAAAAAACTTCTTGGATTTAGCCTTGTACATTTCTTTGTTTCCGCAATTGGTCGCAGGGCCAATCGTCCGCTACAATGACGTTGTAGATCAATTAAAGAGCCGAGTGCTTTCAATGAGCAAAGCTGCCCAAGGAGTTCATCGTTTCATTATTGGTTTTGCAAAGAAGGTATTAATCGCCAATTACGTTGGTCATATTGCTGATATGATTTTTGGCCAAGACATTGATAATCTCTCTACAGGAGGTGCTTGGCTTGGAATTGCATGCTATACACTTCAAATCTACTTCGACTTCTCAGGATACTCGGATATGGCAATTGGTTTGGGTAAAATATTCGGGTTTGACTTCATGGAAAATTTCAATCTGCCGTACATCGCTGATTCGATTCGCGATTTCTGGAGAAGGTGGCACATTTCATTGTCAACATGGTTCAGAGATTATCTATACATCCCGTTGGGCGGAAGTCGAAAAGGAAAACTGTTAACCCTGCGAAACTTGATGCTCGTGTTCTTGTTAACCGGGCTCTGGCATGGAGCAAGTTGGACATTTGTGATCTGGGGAATTTACCACGGAGTGTTCCTTTTGGTCGAAAGATCAGGCTTTGATAAGGTTTTAAATTTTGTTTATAGGCCAATTCGAATCGCTTACACCTTACTCGTGGTAATGATCGGATGGGTGCTTTTTAGATCGGAAACGCTGGAAATTGCAAAAGCCTTTATAAAGAAAATGTTCTTTATGGGCGTACAAACCGATCTCAAAATATTTGCGCAGGACTTCCTAAACAACAAAGCGATTTTCGTTCTTCTGGTTGCTACTTTCCTTGCCTTCGGGTTTGGCCGATGGATAATTGATAAATTAAAAGCAACTATGAACAGTGGGGGAGCGGCTGTTACATTGCACCTCATGAAATCGATTGTTGCCTTTTCATTGCTGCTCTTGTCTATTTTGTATTTGGCCGGAAACACGTATAACCCTTTCATTTATTTTAGATTCTGATGGAGAAAGGAAAGAAAATAATCAACTATTTCACCGTTTTAGGATTCTTCCTAATCCTAGCTTTTCCTATGGTCAATGGCTACATGCAATTTATCGGTGAAGCCGAAATAGTAGAGAATAGAAAATTGGGTGAAAAGCCTGTCTTTGATATAAATACGCTTGATGACTATACAGAAAATTACAACACGTATTATTCTGATAATTTCAGCTTGAGAACCCATTTAATTGACTTTTTAAATAAAAGTGAATACGACGTATTTGGAGTTTCTTCAAAACCCGGAATCGTAACTGCAGGAAAGGATGGTTGGTTTTATGCCACAAAATCCAAAGGGCACTATGAAAACGCTTTCGTGTGGAATAATAAAGTGATCAAGATGGTCAGGAAAGAGTTGATCAAAAGGAATGATTGGTGCGAGGAAAGAGGCGTGAAATATTACACAGTTATTGTGCCAAATAAAATGAATGTTTACCCTGAATATTTACCGAGAACCGTATTTAAAAAAGGGGAAACGAGTCGCTACAATCAAATAACAGGGCTTGACTCAGATCCTAATATTAATATGATTGGCCTGAAAGAAACCTTATTAGAACATAAGAAAGACAAGTACTTACTATTTCAGAAGGCAGATGACCATTGGACGGATTACGGTGCATTTTTGGGCTATCAAACGATCATGAAACGTGTGGAAAAAGATTTTCCTGAATTAAAACCTCAATCACTTGATGAATATACTATTTCGAGAGAAGTGAAAGATGGAAATATGGTTAAAATGATAAGTCTTGAAGATGAGTTTCCAGAGAGCTTTGTGAAGTTGACCCGTAAAGAACCATCATCTGTGGTACTCGGTAAAAAGACAGGTTATAAAACAGGCGGTGCAATTGCTCAATACCAAGTTGAACAGGTCAAACTTAATCCAGATGGCAAGCCTTTGAAATGTTTAATTATTCGAGATTCGTTTACGCGAGCAATGATGCCGTTCTTCGATGAACATTTTCAGTCAACAGTTTATATTCACGATGAATGGCGCGGTAGGTTAAGACAAGACATTATTGAACGTGAAAAACCAGATATTGTAATGGTCATCATGCTTGAAACGCACTCCAATGGGCTGTTTTCTTCTCCTTCGTTTTAATTGTGCTGAGAGCGAAATACAGAAATTAACTTGTCTGGTGGAATAACGCCATTTTCATATTCTCCCATTAATCTCAATAACGCATTGGTCGCATTCGGTTGAAGTCCCATTCGAATTCCAATGTTGCGCACATGAAGCAATTCCTCTTCACTAACATTTCTGTCAACGTTCATAACTAAGATCAAGCGTTGGAATTGAACAATGCGATCCAATTCGTTTTTAGGCGGCGTAAACTCTATGTATTGTTCAAACAATCCCTTGAATTCGTCATCAGAGATTTCCAATTGTCGAGCGATAGCGTAAAGAAAATTGAATTCTTCATCCCTAAGTTTTTGGTCCGATCTCGCCAATTTGATGAGCTCTGTTAAAAGACTCAATTTTTCCTTATCCATAAATATGCGTTTACGTATTAAAAAATTCTAATGTTAGTTCACATGCTTCTTGCAATGCATCGGGCATCGAGGTTTTAGTCCAAGGTTGCGACGCATCAAATGTATGTTGCGTGCCTTTTATAATGGTTAAATCAACGTTTAGCCAGTTTGCCAACGATTCGCCTTCAATCATTTTTATTGAACCGTCATTGTCTCCGTGAATCACCAAGGTTTTCTTTTTACTCGATTTGCAGTGCGACTCAATATCCAGTCGGTCTTTGTTTGAAATGTAATCTGAATATTGATCGAAACTGTGCGGCATTGCTTGTTTCGTTCGGCTGTTCGGGTAATATCGGGTCCCTTCAATTCTCCATTGTTCCAGAAGGTCTCCTTTGGGAAAACGCGCTAGGATGGATGAGATTCCCGCCCAAGAACAAATTTTCGAAATGTTTTTATTCTCAGATTGAAGCAAAGCAATTCCGCCACCACGTGAATGACCAATGAGATGTGTTTCAGGAATTGTGTCAAATTTCGCTTGAACAACTTCTAGGATGGCTTCAAAGTCAAAAACTTCTTTCGAGTAGGAGTTGTTTGCAAATGAATCCAAATCATCAAAATCGATTGGGTTTTCTAAAGTCCCACCGTTGTGACTGATGTTGTACTTTAAAAATCCGTAATTGTTTTCCACAAAATACGATTGCACCAGGTTCCAACAGCCCCAGTCTTTGTAGCCCATATAGCCATGAATCAACACGACCAATTTCCCGTTCCAATCCGCAGGGGTTTCAAGATCAAACAAACTCGATTTGTTCAGTGCCCCTTGATACACCTCATTTTTAATGGAAATTCCTGAATTCATATATGTTCTAATTATGAATCCTCAAAATAGCGTTAAGATTTTAAATAGCGAATCAATTCAATTAAAGATTTTTAGAAGTACGAATAATTACGTGGAGATCTCCAAATTGCATTGTGAATAACCTTACAAACTTGGTTTGAATCCAAACACCTTAATCAGTATCTTAGCAGCTCAATTTACGACTATTGAAGAAACTATACTTTCTATTTATATTAGCAACTATCGTTAGCTGTTCGGAAGATTTCGGCAGCGAAGTAGTCGGTGGAAACTTGACCGTTTTTTATACAAATACCGGAGACGACGCCCTCGCAACTGATTTGGCTCTTTTTTATAAAAACAATGACCTCATTGCAAGCGAGCCACAGCACATTCAAATTATCAGAAGAAAAAAAGGGTACCGCGTCAATATTATTGCCACTGATTTTACGGAAGCTAAAAGGATGAGCTTTAAAAATCGGAAGGCTTTATTGAAACTTCATGGAATGTTGCAGGACAGTGTTTTCATGAATGATAAGGTCGATCTGATTGTCTGCGATAACCAATTTAAACCCATTCTCAAAATCAATAAATGAAGATATCAGCATCAATTTATAGCGATAAGAAAAGACCGCTAAATGAAGTGATTGAAGACCTTGTGCAACATCAAGTTGACCTTCTGCATGTGGATTGCAATGACGACGTTTCAGTTTTTGAAGACATCAAATTAATCCGAACGCTTTGCAATATTCCCGTTGATCTTCATGTCATCACGGACACTCCGGAAAAATACTATTCATTGCTGATTGAAACGCCCGTTGAATACGTGACTTTTCAATTCGAAAACCTAAAAAGTCCGCTCGACATTCCTGCTGAAATTACAGGGAGGCTTGGGATCGCAGTGACAACTCCAACAAGTATTCAGATTTTTGAAGAGTATAAAAACTTCGATTTCATTTTGATTATGGCGACAATTCCAGGTCAAAGCGGAGGAAAGTTCGATACGATCAATTTTGCGAAGATTAGAGAGTTTAGAAATTCATACCCAGGGAAATCCATCCATGTTGATGGAGGTGTAAATGCTGAGGTTTCCTTCATTCTTCGGAATATGGGCGTGACAAGTTCGGTTTCTGGATCGTATTTGTTTAACGCAGCAAGCATTGGAAACGCATTGATGAATTTGACGCAAAGAGCTGTCGAATCACATTTTTCAGTCGCTGATTTTATGATTCCGCTGAACGAGTCTCCAGTTATAAATGCTTCGGACCTTTCGATGGAAACAGCCTTAAAGTCGATTGATACTGGGAAGCTAGGCTTCGCATTGGTTGTGAATCAAGAAGGTAAACTTGATGGGTTGATTTCAAATGCGGATATCCGAAAAGGTCTTTTAAAGCATTTGGATGATTTGAATGGGATTGATCCCGTTGAATTATTAAATCAAAATCCGACATGTATTCTGGACGACGCAACCGTTCTCGAAATGCTGCAATTAATCAAGAAGTCTCGGTTTCCTATCTTGTATTTACCTGTGCTTAATAAAGAAGGTTTTGCGAAAGGAATTGTTACTTTTGTTAACCTTATTAAAGGAGAATTATGATCTTACACCTGAAGGAAAACACTACTACTGAAAGAGCTCGAGAAATCGCAGACAAAATCAATGCATTTCACGTTGTGTCTAGCAATACCAATGTTCTAATCTCTGGAAGTGGAATGAAAACAGTTCCCACAGAAATTGAGTCTGAAGTAGACGAATCGTGGGTGTTTGATAACGATATACAACTGGCTTCTAAAAAGTACCAATCCGAAAAACGAGAAGTTACAATTGGAAACGTAACAATTGGAGGAAATCAAAATTCAACATTGTTAATTGGTGGGCCTTGCTCGGTTGAGTCGGAAGATCAAATTAGAGAATCTGCTGAATTGCTTGTCGGAATGGGATTGACAACACTTCGCGGTGGATGTTATAAACCAAGAACAAGTCCTTATTCTTTCCAAGGGATGGGATTGGATGGATTGAAACTTTTGGCCAAAATGCGCGAAGAGTTTGGATTGAATGTCATTACGGAAGCAAGAGATGCCTCACATATTCATGAAGTTATTGAATATTCAGACGTAATTCAAGTTGGAGCTAAAGCAATGTACGATCAAGGAATTTTACGGGCTTGTGCTAAAACACAGAAACCTGTTTTGATCAAAAGAGGTTTTGGAAGTACGTTGAAAGAGTTTGTTCAAGCAGCAGAGTTTGTGTTGTCAGGAGGAAATGAAAACGTGATTCTTTGCGAACGTGGATTAAGAACGTTTGAAACAAATACACGATTTACATTGGATTTATGCGGTGTCGCTTGGTTACAAGAGCACACGAACTTGCCAATTGTACTTGATCCAAGTCACGCAATGGGATACGCTTACGGCGTTCCAGTTCTCGCAAAAGCTTGTGTAGCTATGGGAATTGACGGATTGTTAATTGAAGCACACAGAGACCCAACTGTTGCGAAGTCAGACGCTTCACAACAATTGAATCACGAAGAATTTAAACAATTATTGAATCAATTGAAACCCGTTGCAGCAGCAGTAGGTTACAAAATGATATAAGAATATATGTACTTAGAAGCAAACATAAAAGGGCTGTGCAGCAAATTTGGATTGGATTACGAAGAATTCCTTTCTGAGTTGGATGTTGAAAATGCGCTTGAATTGTCGGTTTACGATCTGGAAGCTATTGCTGAAGAGTATGAAGTTGATTTGAATGCGTTGATTTTTAAAAACGTGTTTAAAACCAATGACTTAGCAAAGAAACTTTCTAAAATAAAACTTCTTATATTGGATGTTGACGGCGTAATGACCGACGGAGGAATGTACTTTACAGAATCCGGAGATCAGTTCAAAAAGTTCAATACGAAGGATGGAATGGCAATTATTCACTTGACGAAAAGTGATTTCCAAGTGGGAATTATTTCATCAGGATTTAAAGGTGAAGCCGTTCAGAAACGAGCAGAGATGTTAGGGATTCAGCACTGCACAGTGAGCAGAGCGCCTAAGATGGAAACGCTCAAGGAAATTTGCGATGCGCTTAAAATCGGATTGGAAAACGTTGCGATGATCGGTGATGACATCAATGATCTCGAAGTAATGAAAAATTGTGGGATTGCAGCATGTCCAAAAAATGCTGTTGGATCGGTTAAAAATGAATCTGAAATTATTCTATCTCTCAATGGTGGAGAAGGATGTGTTAGAGAATTTATCGATCAATATTTATTAAAAGCACCGTTGAACTAGTTGATTATATGAATAAGATTAAAATAGGAATTATTCGAGAAGGAAAAGTGCCGCCAGATAAGCGTGTGCCTCTTACTCCAATTCAATGTCGTTCGCTTCTTGACGTTTATCCTAACTTGGAAATCGTTGTGCAACCTAGTCCTATTCGCGCTTATAGTGATGAGTCGTATATGAATTTGAATATTTCGATGTCTGAAAATCTATCAGATTGCGATATCGTGATGGGAGTGAAGGAAGTGAATATCGAAGATCTAATTCCCGGTAAAAAATTCATGTTCTTCTCACATACGATTAAAAAACAGCCTTACAATAGAGATTTGTTGCAAGCCGTAATTGATAAGAATATTCAATTGATCGATTACGAAGCGCTTAAGAGTAAAAGCAATAAAAGAATTATTGGCTTTGGCCGGTACGCTGGAATCGTAGGTTGCTACAATGGCTTTTTAACATACGGTGCAAAACACGGTTTGTATAATTTGAAGCCAGCGAATAAATGTGCCAATAGAAAAGAAGTTGAACTTGAATTGAAAAAAGTGACGCTTCCTTCGAATGCAAAAATCGTTCTTACTGGCTTTGGCCGAGTAGGGCATGGCGCTAGAGAGATTTTAGATGCACTTCCAATAAATGAAGTGTCACCTGAAGAGTTTGTGTCACAAGAGTTTGATGGGCCTGTTTTTACGCAATTAGAAGTTGAAGATTACTACGCGAATCGCGATGGTAGCGCTTTCAATAAAGGAGAGTTTTATAAGAATCCAGAAAACTTCAAGTGTACGTTTTCAAAGTATTTGAGCCACGCTGACATGTATATTCCGTGTCATTATTGGAGCGATAAAGCAGATTACATTATATCTCGTGATGACTTAAAGAAAGACAATGTTCGACTTTCAGTTGTTGCCGATATCTCCTGCGATATAGATTGTGCAGTTGCTTGTACAATTCGTCCGAGCACAATTAGCGATCCGATTTATGGGTACAATCCTCAAACGGAATCTGAAGATGACTTCAGAAAGAAAGGTGTAATTGCAATTATGGCGGTTGATAACTTGCCTTGTGAATTGCCTTTGGATGCGTCGGAAGATTTTGGGAGTGAGTTGATTAAGGAAGTAATTCCTTCATTGTTAGGAGAAGATAAAGATTTGATCATTTCAAGAGGAAGTGAGACAACACTGAATGGAGAGTTGTCTGAGTATTTTAGTTATTTGGAAGATTATCTTGCCGGAATAGAATAATATGGAAAAAGGAAATAAGAAGATTATTAGAGGTTGGGTAATGTATGATTGGGCCAATTCTGTGTACAATCTTGTTATTTCATCTGCTATTTTCCCCATATTCTTTGAAAAGATAACGACCAAAGCGTATAAGGTTAAAAACCACATTCCATTAGCGGATTCGGTAAGAAGTGAAGATGTAACTTCTTTCTTTTTTGGAGTCGAATTAACCAGTTCTGTTTTATATACATACGTATTATCAGCGTCGTTTCTTGTCGTTTCAATTTTATCACCAATTCTTTCGGGTATTGCGGATTACTCAGGGCAGAAGAAGTTGTTTATGAAGATCTTCTGTTACATAGGAGCTATTTCATGTTGCGGACTTTTCTTCTTTGATGCGAATGCGATGGAGTTTAGTATGATTCCGTTCTTCCTAGCCAGCATTGGCTTTTGGGGGAGTCTCGTTTTTTATAACTCGTTTTTGCCTGAGATTGCCGAGCCCAAAGATCACGATAGAGTATCTGCCAGAGGATTTTCAATGGGGTATTTTGGAAGTATGACACTTTTAATTATATGCTTGGCTTGGACCATGGTTTTTAAAGGCGACGCTCGTTATTGTTTTATTTTTGTTGGGATTTGGTGGGTTGCATTTAGCCAGATTACCTACCGTGCATTGCCAAATAATGTTTACAAAAAGAAGAAGGAAAAGGGGATTATTTGGAAAGGATTTAAAGAACTTAGAATCGTTTTTAAAGAGTTTAAGCAAACGAAAAGGTTAAAGCGATTCATTACCTCATTTTTCTTTTTTAATACTGGAGTTCAAACTGTCATGCTGATGGCTACATTGTATGCCTCACGAGAAATTTTTAAAATTCCAGATGCTGTTCGTGAAACTCTTTCTACTGAAGAGATTGCGGCTAAAGAATTGGAAGGTACTGCAGGGTTAATTATTGCCATCTTGTTAATCCAAATACTGGGAGCCGTTGGAGCATTTACAATATCTCGTTTATCGGGGAAAATAGGGAATCTAAAAGCACTTACGATTGTTGTTGCCTTCTGGATTCCTCTTTGCGTTTACGCTTACTATATTCCAGTTGGAGGTCACATTCAGTTTTACTTCTTGGCGAGTGGAGTAGGTGTGGTAATGGGAGGTGTTCAATCATTAGCACGCTCTACCTACGCCAAATTCCTGCCTGAAACGAAGGATCACGCAAGTTATTTCTCTTTTTTCGATGTGACTGAGAAAATTGGAATTGTACTCGGTACATTCTTCTTCGGTTATATGGAATACCTAATGGACGATATTAGAGCATCAATCTTATCCATTATCTTCTTCTTTACTGTAGGTCTACTCATGTTGTTTAGGGTTCCAAAAGAAGAACGAGCAATCAATAAACCAACCTAAAACCAAATAAATATGTCAGAAACAGTTTCAGAGCAAGGGAAAACAAGAGCAATTATAGCGCACATCACCCTAATCGGATGGATTATTGCCATCGTAATGAACAATAGCGAAACAAAAGACAAGTATGCTAGTTTTTACATTCGTCAAATGCTTGGTATTATAATAATTGGAGTCAGTCTTTCAGTTGTTGGAATGATATTGCCTACTATTCTTGGAAGTATACTTCCTCTTTTAGCAATCGTACCATGGATTCTAAGCTTGGTAAATGCCACTCAAGATAAAATGGAGCCGTTGCCTGTTGTTGGTGATATGTTTCAAGATTGGTTCAAATCACTATAAGAAAACACACTTAAAAAACTCTGAAATTCAATCAGGATTTCAGAGTTTTTTAATTTTGAATAAATGCCGTTCGGTGTTTCACAAAATCACAGCCCTAGTTTCATACAACAATCACCGAATTTCTTCCCGCTCCCACATGGGCAAGGATCAAAACGACGGGTAGGTTTAGAGCGTTCAACCATTTTTCGATCTGTAAGCTTCGATCTAAACATCAATTCCATGTATTTAAATACCTCAGGATGTTTTTCCTGTAACAAATAAGGACGCTCAAAGAAGTATTCGGATACCACGGCCATAAATTCACCGCGATTGGTTGCACCGTAAGGTCGAATATCACTTTTGGAATCAATTATTTCTTCCATTTTCTTATCCATTAATTCCAACCACGGCATCACATACGACTTCTCTTTTAAAACAGTCAAAATACCGTCTACTTCGCCGTCAAGCTTGTCGATAAGGTGAACGAACTCATGAATCGCCGTGTTTCTTTTGTCCTCTTCGTTATTGAACCCATAATGAAGGGCTTTTTTGGAGAGAATCATTTTTCCTTCCATATATCCAAATCCAACCATGCCAAAAGCAGGGACAGGACTTGAACCGGGCTCGGGAACAAAGTCAAAATGTTCAGGGTAAATCAAGACCTCATGAAGGTTGATGTATTCCCAGTCTTTGAAGGCGAAAATCGGAATGATAGCGCTTGCACCAATTAGAACAACATCCTCTTTGCTCACAATTGTCTTAATGCCTCTGATTTCAGTTGTATTTAAAAAACGAAGCACGGCTTTTTCAAACCGTGCTTTTTCTTCATTGCTCAATGAGCGGTAAAACTGTATTTTCTCTTGCAAAGTAACCTGCCATTCAGGCAAGAAAACTGGATATCTTGGCTGCTTCTTTTTCCTTTTAAAAAAGTCTAGAAAGCCCATGTACTAATAATTATATTTCATAACTCATAACTCATAACCCATAACCCATAATTGCATGGTTCAACCTCTCAATTGCTCTTTAGTCGTTGCTCTATTTCTTATAGAATGGTAATTTAACAACCTGCGCTTTAATCGCTTTTCCTCTAATCTCAATAAAGATTTCAGATTCAACAGTGCTGTTTTCTTTTGTCACGTATCCAAGTCCAATTGCTATTTTCATTGAAGGAGACATCGTTCCAGAAGTCACACGACCGATTACGTTCCCATTTGCATCTTGAATAGGGTAGTCATGACGAGGAATCCCTCTGTCAACCATTTGGAAAGCCACCAATTTGTTCTTAATTCCTTCTTCCTTTTGATTCGCCAAAAAGTCTTTGTCAATGAAATCATCTTTTGCCAATTTCGTGATCCATCCCAATCCAGCTTCAAGAGGTGAAGTAGTGTCGTCAATGTCGTTTCCGTACAAACAGAATCCCATTTCAAGTCTCAGCGTATCTCTCGCTGCCAAACCAATCGGTTTAATTCCGAAATCTGCTCCCGCTTCAAATACTTTGTCCCAAACTTGTTCTGCAATGTCATTTTTGCAATAGATTTCAAATCCACCGCTTCCCGTATATCCTGTTGCAGAGATAATAACATGGTCAACGCCAGCAAAATCACCTACTTCAAAATGGTAGTACTTAATTTCGGATAAGTCAATAGATGTCAATGATTGCATTGCCTCAACCGCCTTAGGCCCTTGGATCGCCAATAAAGAGTAATCATCTGATAAATTGCGCATTGTAGCGTCAAATGAATTGTGAGAAGAGATCCAATCCCAATCCTTATCGATATTGGAAGCATTCACAACTAGTAAATATTCTTCTTCCTTAATTTTGTAAATAATTAAATCATCAATCACTCCGCCTTTTCCATTTGGCATACAGCTGTACTGTGCACGACCAATTGTCAAAACTGAAGCATCGTTAGAAGTCACTTTTTGGATAAGATCCAATGCGCCTGCGCCAGAAACCAAAAACTCTCCCATGTGAGAAACATCAAAGACACCAACGCCTTCTCTAACCACTTCGTGTTCAGCGTTTACACCTTCATATTGAACAGGCATCATATATCCTGCGAAAGGAACCATTTTAGCACCGAGTGCTTCGTGTCTATGTGTTAAAGCTGTATTTCTCATTGTTATAATTTTCTTGATTTGGTGACAAATTTAAAATTAAAGAATTGTCAAGGAGCATTTCGGGTAGTATTTATTGATGAAAGGGGAATTAAATGGAATAGATGTTTAATCTTAATCTAATAATTCCGACAATTCCTTGCCGACTAAAGTCCCCAATGCAACACCCATACCGCCAAGTCTGACTCCACAATAAACGTTTTTGTCAACTTTTTTAATGATTGGTTTTTTTGTTTCGCCAACTCCCATGATTCCTGCCCAAGTATGATCAACTTCAAAAGGAGTGTTTGGCAATATAACTTCTTTTAAAAGCACCTTTAAGCGATCTAGGATTTGATCTGTCGTTTCTAGTTCTGTCGTGGTTTCTCCTTTTTTGTCCAGGTTTCTTCCTCCTCCAAAGAGAATTCTATTGTCAATGTTTCTGAAGTAATAGTAGCCCTCTTGATAATGGAACGTCCCCTTAATATTTAAATTTTCTATTGGTTTTGTAATTAAAACTTGCGCTCGAGCCGGTAAAATATCATCTTCTTTCAGGAATTGTTTCGCAAAACCATTGGTACAGATGCAAACGGATTTGGCTTCAATTTCTCCAACATTTGTTTTAATTACAGTTTTGTCTTTTGATTCAATGCTTAAGGCTTCAATTCCAAACAATGTATTAATGTCCAATTCAACGGCCAACTTGTAAAATGCCGTATTCATTTTTGATGTGTCAATCTGGCCTTCTAGTCTATTATGAAAACTTCCATAAATATTTCCAAATCCAAACCGAGATGAAATTGTTTTATCAATCGAATAAACTTCTTTTTCACCGGTTATAATTTCCAATTGCTCATTAAAGTAGGGGATGAGTGCAGCAATTTCATCAAATCGATCTTTTTCTCCTTCGGTAATTAAATCCCACGAGCCGTTAATTTGCAAGTCGATTGTGTCTTTGCCAAGAAGTTGTTTCAAATATTCAAGCCCTTCAAGTCGCAGTTTTACTGTTTCCCAAACATGCGCTGAATCAAAGGATTGAATGTCATCCGCGAGCTCAGTTGGACTACCAAAGCAGGCAAAACCTGCATTCTTCGAGCTTGCGCCAGAAGGTAAGTATCCACGTTCTAGAACCAAAATATTCGCCTTTGGATTTTTCTTCCTGAGATGGATTGCAGCACTGTATCCAACGATTCCTGCTCCTATTACCAAAAAATCAACCCCGTCGAAGTAGTTTTTTCGCTCCCAATAACTCGTTCTATCTACGTTTAGCATGATGTTTGCACTTACTTTTCTGGGTTATTTTAACCATATTTGTATAAATAATTATATCAAATTTAAACCAAATCTGTAACTGGTTGTACAGAGTTTCGTTTAAATAAATAAGTATGAAGTATCTTATTCTCTTATCGGTCCTACTATTGAGCATATCTGCTTGGTCTCAGGATATCTTTTATAATATTGATGGACGAATCTCAAATGACGATAATGGAGGTTATGAGGGTGGAGTAACAATTACTGTTTTCAATAATGGTGCGCAAGTAGGAAGTTCGACGACTTCATCAAATGGAAAATACTCTATAAAATTTTCTATTCCAGTTACAGACAAGTTTGAACTAGTTTATTCGAAACCGGGTATGGTTTCTAAGAAGATTAGTATGGATGCATCTAAAGTAAATGAAGAAGATTTAAACGCGGGTAATGAAATGCCTTTGCCACCGCTTAGGTTGGGATTGTTCGCAGAACGAGAAGGAATTGATTTTTCATTTTTGGAAACAGAGTACGTTGGTGAGTTCAAATACACACCTAGTGCAATGGGAATGTCTCCGGACCTTGGGGCTAGTGCAGCTATGAAGGCGAAAATCAATAATTTGCTTTTAAAAGCTGAGAAAGACAAAGCAGAGCTTGAGAAGAATTATACAGAGGCAATGTTTCAGGCCGATGCCGCTTATGAAGCCAAAGAATATCCAAAAGCATTAGAAAAATACCAGGAGGCCAATGGTTATAAACCAGAGGAGGAAAAACCGAAAACGAGAATTATTGAGCTGGAGGCTTTAATAAAAGCACAAGAAGCGGCCAATGCTGCAGAAAATGCTAGTAATGAAGCGTACGATGATTTGATTTCAGAAGCGGATGCATTGAAAAAAGCAGACAATCTAGAAGCGGCTGTTGATAAGTACAAAGCGGCAATTGCAGTAAAAAACGAAACGTATCCAAACGATCAGGTTACTTTGCTTACAAAGCAAATTGCTGATGAAAAGAAAGAAAATGAATCTCAAGCAGCTTATGATAAAGCAATGGCGTCAGGAGAATCATTTTTGAAACAGAAAAGTTACCGTTCTGCAAAAGACAAATTTACAGAAGCATCAAAATTAAAACCAAGTGAGAAACTTCCAAAGTCCAAACTGGAAGAGCTTGAAGGTCTGCTTAAGTCTGCAGAAAAAGTGGAGGCTGAAAAAAAGCAATATGATGATGCTATTGCCGCTGCTGATGCTTTATTCGATAAGGATGATTGGTATGGAGCAAAAGACAAGTATGCTTTAGCTTTATCATACGAGGCTTCATCATCTTATGCGAAAGAAAGAAAGAAAATTTGTGAAGACAATTTTGCTTCTCAAGAAGAAGAGATTGCTAAAATTGAAAAATTGAATGAGCTTTTGAATGCTGGTTACGAAGCAATGAATAATGAGGCCTATCGAGATGCAGTAGCTGCTTATACAGAAGTTTTAACAATAGAAGAAAATCATCCAGAAGCAACTGAAAATTTAGCAATAGCGACCCAGAAGTTAGAAGAGGCAAGTTCTGAAGAAGCTAGTGAGAATGAATTCAACGAACTTGTTGAACAAGGGGATACAGAAGTAGATTCTAAAAATTTCCAAGGCGCAATTGATAAGTACAATGCCGCAATTGCAATTAAGCCGTCAACAGAAGTCACTCAGAAAATTAATGACGCGCAAAAACAGATCGATGAAGAGTCTGCGCTTGCTGCGAAAAATGCTGAATTCAACACCTTAATTGAAGAAGGAAATGAGTTGATTGGCTCTGATAAGTTGAATGAAGCAAAAGTTAAGTTTGAAAAAGCGCAGGTCCTAGATCCTACTAGCGAAATTCCACCGGCGAAAATTGAAGAAATTGAAACGTTGCTAACTGAACAAGAAGCTGTAGCGGATAAACAAAAGAATTACGAGGAAGCAATTTCTACGGCCAATACTTTATTTGAGAATGAAGATTGGACGGGTGCTGAAGCAAAATACAACGAAGCACTTGGCTATACAGACAACAAGACGTATGCAGAAGGTCAATTGGCGAAGATCAAATTGAAATTAAACGATGAACAAGCCAGTGCAGAGCAAGAAGCGAAGATAACGGCATTGCTTGAGGAAGGAAAAGAGCAGTTTGATTCACAAGAATTCGAAATTGCTAAAGGGAAGTATGAAGAAGTTTTAATACTTGACAATTCAAATGCTGTGGCTTTAAATCAGATTGAAAAAATCAATACTGAAATTGCCGCTTTGAAGGGTGAGGCTCAGAAAGAAGAAGATTTTAATCGATTGAAAGAAGAAGGATTCGCTTTAGCTGATCAAGACGATTATTCTGGTGCAAAATCAAAATTAAACGAAGCTTTGTCATTAAAGGATGATGAATCGGTGAAGGCTAAAATTAAAGAGATAGAAGACAAAGAGAAGGTCATCGCTGATAATAAATTAAAAGACGAACAAGCTTTAGCAGAACAAGAAGCTCAGATAACGGCACTGCTTGATGAGGGGAAAGAGCAATTTGATTCTCAAGAATTCGAAATTGCTAAAGGCAAATATGAAGAAGTTTTAGTGCTTGACAATTCAAATGCTGTTGCTCAAAGTCAGATTGAAAAAATCAATATAGAGATTGCTGCTCTGAAAGGAGAGGCTCAGAAAGAAGAAGACTTTATTAAATTGAAAGATGAAGGATTCGCTTTAGCAGATCAAGATGATTATTCTGGTGCAAAATCAAAATTAAACGAGGCTTTGTCATTGAAAGATGATCAAGCAGTGAAAGATAAGATCAAAGAGATTGAAGATGCAGAAAAAGCTTTGGCTGAGGGGAATGAGGCAGATAAGAAGTACAACGATTTACTTGCAGATGCTAAATCTTTAGGAGATTCAGATAAAAACGACGAAGCTATTGCCAAGTATAGAGAGGCTCTTGTTATTAAGCCAACCGAACCAGCTCCTGCTGCTAGAATTGCTGAATTGGAAGTTAAGATCAAAGAAATTGAAGATGCAGAGAAGGCATTTGCTGCGGAAAATGAAACTGATAAGAAGTACAACGACTTACTTGCAGATGCTAAATCTCTTGGGGATGCAGATAAAAATGATCTAGCCATTGCTAAGTATAGAGAAGCTCTTGCATTTAAGCCTGCGGAACAAGCTCCACTGGATAGAATTTCTGAGTTGGAGGATAAGATTAAGAATGGCTCTGAACAAGCTGTAAAGGATAAAGAGTACGATGCTTTAATGAAAAAGGGAGAGGAATTGTTGATTCAAGAAAAGTTCATAGAGGCGATTAATGAATTCAACAATGCTCTTGTCGTTAAGCCAGAGGCGAAAGAACCAGTTGAGCGCGCAGCAGAAGCTGAGCGAATGGCGAAAGAAAGTACATCTGATGAAGATGCTGCTATCCAAAAGAACTTAAGAATTGCTGAGGAAAAAATGAATGCGGGCAACTACGAAAGAGCCTCAATGATTTTGGATATCACAGAGAAGTCTAGACCTGGAGAGCCTCGAATAGAAGAATTACGAAACCAAATCAAGTTGCTTAAATCACAAGAAAAGGAATTCAACGATTTAATGACTGCTGGAAACACTTTGGCTGATGCTGAAAATTACGAAGAGGCAAAATTGAAATATGAGGCTGCTAGTCTTAAAAAGCCGAGTCTTGATTTGCCAAAAGATAAGATTGAAGAAATGAATGGTCTCATTAAAGGTGCTGCTTCTTCTGCTCAAAAAGATCAATTGTATAATGACTATATGTCGAAAGGTGCAGAAAAGCAAAGCGATCAAGAGTTTAAATCTGCGCTAAGCTCTTATCAAGATGCTTTGGCAATTAAAACTGGTGATGTTCCTGCAATGAATAAGATCAATGAAATCCAACAAATTTTAGACAATCAAGCGAATGCAGATGCTTCAGCTTTAGAAGAAAAAAATAAATTTGATGCATTGATTAAAGAAGCTGATGAGATGTTTTCTGCTGAAACCTATACTAAAGCCAAAGTGAAGTATGAGGAGGCATTGGGAGTTATTTCAGACAATGCTTACGCTAAACTGCAAGTTGAAGAATGCGTTCGACTTTCAAAGTTGATGTCAAATGTTGAAGAGGAAAGACAATACCAAAAGATAATTAATTCCGCAGATAAAAACTTTGATGCTGAGAATTACGATAAAGCTATAATGCGTTATAATACAGCAATGGCTTTAAGAAAAACGGATCCTTATCCAAAGAAAAGATTGGCTGAAATAGATGCTATATTAAATCCTCAGACCCAAGCACAAGCTGAATTAGAAGATTTAGGAACTCCTTTCTCTGGTTCAATTCTAGATGGAACATTTGCTTTACAACAAGCAGAAGATCAAAGAGAACAAATGAATAAGACGGCTGTTCAAAAAGAACATGGCGCTATTTATGACAAGAATTCAACTTTGACTGCGCAGAAGACCAAAGATCAATACGACAATTCTAAGAACATTTACAATGTGCTTTCTAAAATTGAATTGGATGCAGGTGAGTCAGATTTGGGGAGACAAGAGACGGTTTCAACTTTAAATGAAATTGAATTAAAAGAATCAGAACGGAATAGACAGAATCTGGAATATGAGTATTTAGAAAATATCGGTGATCAAGAAGTTTTGTATTCCGTGAATCGTGAAGTTGCTCTTGATTATGGTATTAGAGAAAAGGTATATGCAGATAATGCAGAAGCTTTGCAGTCTTATGCCGGCGAAATAGAGGACTTAGAAGCAATTAATAGTGCATCGGAACAGGATCAAGTTTATGCACAAAATGAAAGTATTAAAGATGTTTACGAAAACGTTCGGTCAGAAATGATCGATGATTTTGCTGAACGCGATCAAGTTCGTCAAGAGGTTTATGATACTAGAAGTCAAGTTGAAATTGAGTTTGAAGCTATTTCTAAAGACAATTATGGAAGACGAATCGAAGTCCAAGATGTTATAACTGTTGAAAAAGATAAGTATACTCAGAACCAAATTGAAGGTCAAAAACAAGCTGCTGCAAATAATGAAGAGTTAAAAGATATTGCGGATAATGTGCAGGATGCTTCTGATGCTCGCGTGGGTATTGAGGATCGAGAACACTATGATGCAGATAAAAGCTTAACTGATATTAAGATTGGCTACGATACAAAAGCTGAGGAGGATGCGAAATCCGTTCTTGAAAACAATGATGATATCACAGCCATGAAGCTAGATGTTGATCAAAGAGAGCTTGTTCAAGGAGAAGCGGAAATCGCTCAACTTTATAAAGCCGATAGAAATATGGCCATCATTAAGGAGGAAATGATAGCCGATCAAAAAAATAGAGACGACAGCCGTCAAGAATTGGTTGTTGAACTTAGAACCGGAGAACGTGAATTAACTGACGCTAAACTTGAGATGACAAATTCTGAGAGGGAGCAAAGAGTCGCAAGTCAAGCTAGGATTGAGGCAGGAGTTAAAGAGAATAGTGAAGTTTCGATTCTTGCTGAAGCAGCGCACTCAAAGAAAATTGAGTACGTTGAGCAAATGGATAAAAAGGCTAGAACAGACTTTAACTCTTTGGGAATTAGCGATGAGGCGGAACGTCTAAATAAGACAAAGGAAATATCAGATGTTTATTCTTCTGTTGACGGAGTTTCGTCTAATGAACAAAAGAAGCATGTTGAAAGCGGAGAAGCATTAAAAGCAACGAAAAAAGTGCTCGATCAAAAGAATTCAAATCAGTCAATAGGACAAGATGAGAAGCACTTCGCCGCTGCTGATAAAATTCACAATATTACATCCGAACGCAATGAAACGGTTAAAACGGCCAATACTCTTGGGGAGGAATATCCTGAAGGTGTTTCGCAAGAATCGTTTAGTGAGAATGATCAAAATGGATTGATGAAAGCGCTTATAACACGTCGTGTTGTAGTCATTGAAGGCCATGCTGATGTTTATATAAGAACGCAGTCTGGTGGCGCTACGACTTTTTCTAAAAATGGTAAACCAAGCTTACAACATGTCTGGAATTCTGAAACACAAGGCCCTCATTTGGAGCGCCATTATTAGTCTCGGTACTGTCTTCACTTCTTGTGAAACCAATACCAATGATGAAAATCAGACCATTGATGAATCCAGCGCTATTCATGAAACTCAAACGATTAGTGGGGATACCCAAGGAACAACATACACTGTCATAATTGTTGATGATATGGGTAAGATCAAGAGGTCGGAAATCGATGCGGAGTTACGCAATTTCGACTTGTCCCTTTCCACTTATATTGATGAATCCGTAATCTCTAAGATTAACAATAGTGATTCCTCAATCGTGATTTCAGATCCCTTTCACTTTTTTAAGAAGTGCTATCTTGAAAGTCAACATATTTATAAAGTTACCGAAGGTAAATTTGACCCGTCTGTTTTTCCATTGGTAAAAGGTTGGGGCTTTATGAACGATTTAGAGACTCCTTTGGCCCAAAATCAAATTGATTCCATCCTAAATTTTGTCTCTTTTGAAGAGGGACGTTACCATCAGATTGAATTTCAAAATGATGAAATTGCCGTGACAAAAAGCAATCCCAATTTTAAATTGGACTTTAACGCAATCGCTCAAGGGCTTTCCGTAGATGTGATTTATGATTTCATCGAAAAGAAAGGGTGCGAGAATTTTTATGTGGAAATTGGCGGTGAGTTAAAGGTTAAGGGCTACAATAAGAATGGAACGTCTTGGAACATTGGTGTTGATTCACCGATTGAGAACCTCAAAACAAGAGAACGAGATACAATTATTCATGTTTCAGACAAGGCCATTGCTACGAGTGGAAATTACCGTAAGTTTTACGTCAAAGACGGCGTTAAATATTCCCATACTTTAAATCCAAGTACTGGAAAACCAGTGACTCATTCGCTTCTAAGTGCAACAGTAATTGCCGATAAATGTTCAACCGCTGATGCTTATGCAACGGTATTTATGGTAGTTGGAACAGAAGGGGCACTCGAGTTTGTTCGAGAGCATCCCGAAGAGAAATTAGAGGTGTATCTTTTGTACGCAAATAAGAACGGGGATATTGAACATGTCATGTCCGATGGTTTTTCCAAATACCTTAAATAGGTTTTCCGCAAGCCCCTGTGGGTAACTAAACTCCATTATCTAAAAATAGCGCTATCTATATTGTAATTTCATAGAAAGATTAATTCTATGAGTTCAAAGAAGCTTTTTAAAATTCTGATTACAATAGCCTTATTGGCCGTTGGAGGTTGGATTGTTTCGTATTTCTGGTCCGCGAATACCGTAGATGCGGTTGCTAGACTTCCATTTTATATTACTGTTCTTTGCATGGTTTATGTTGGATTGCAGATTTTAAAGCGACTTCTTTTTAAAAGCCAAAATTGGTGGGATTGGCTGTACTACTTAGGTTTGATCTCGGTAATGTTGCCCGCTTATATGATCACTGAAGAAACTGTAGGGATTTACTCTTTATTGACAGATTACGGAACTCTATTTTTAATTATTCCCGCGTTAATGGATGGTTGGGAAAATATCAAAGGAAAATAATATGAACGTTCATTTTATAGCGATAGGAGGAAGTGCAATGCATAATTTAGCCATTGCCTTGAGTAGAAAAGGCATGAATGTTACAGGGTCTGACGATGAAATATTTGAACCATCCCGAACTCGATTGGACAAACAGGGAATTCTACCAAATCAATTGGGTTGGGATGAAAATCGAATCTCTAGTGATTTGGACGCTGTCATATTGGGTATGCATGCAAGAGAAAACAATCCTGAATTATTAAAAGCCGAAGAATTAAATATTCCAGTGTATTCTTATCCAGAGTATTTATACGAACAAAGTAAATCCAAGAAACGCATCGTGATTGGTGGTTCTCATGGAAAGACGACTATTACGTCAATGCTATTGCATGCAATCAATGAATTGGGAATGGACGTGGATTATATGGTCGGCGCACAGCTCGAAGGCTATGATTGCATGGTGAAAATTACAGACGAAGCTGATATAATGATCCTGGAAGGAGATGAATATTTGAGTTCTCCAATTGATAGACGGCCCAAGTTTCACTTGTACAAACCAGACGTTGCGATTATAAGTGGAATTGCTTGGGACCACATCAATGTATTTCCTACGTTCGAAAACTATGTGCTTCAATTCGAAGAGTTCTGTAAGGTGATTGAACCAACTGGAACTTTGATTTACAATATCGAAGATGAAGAAGTAGATAAATTAGGGAAGGAATACAGTGATACTTTGAATTGCGTTCCTTATTCAACACCTGAGTATGAAGTAACCGAAGAGGGGACACGATTGTCTTTTGACGGAAATAAATACGAATTGAAAATTTTTGGAGCGCATAACCTCCAAAATTTAATTGGTGCAATGCGACTTGGTGAATCAATTGGAATTGACAATCACGTTTTTCTAAATGCAATGAAATCATTTACTGGAGCTGGGAAGAGGCTGCAGAAGGTTATTGAGAAAGATCGATTTGTCATGTACAAGGATTTTGCGCATTCCCCATCGAAATTAAAAGCGACGACGAAAGCTGTTAAAGACCAGTACAAAGACCGTAAACTTATTGCTTGCATGGAGTTGCATACATTTTCATCCTTGAAAAAAGAGTTTTTGGAACAATACGTTGGCGCAATGAATGCTGCGGATGAAGCGGTTGTGTATTACAGCCCCGAAGTCGTGCAGCACAAGAAATTAGACCCTATTTCCAAAGAATTGGTTCTTAAGGGATTTGGTGGAAGCGTTAAAGTGATGAACGAAACAACTGAAGTTCTTGAATTCATTCGTTCTCAAGAAATGAACAACGCAGTACTTTTAATGATGTCGTCTGGAAACTTTGACGGGATTGATTACGATGAACTCGGTGAAGAGATCAGTAAGCGCTAATCAATAACTTTTGGTTCTTCATCTCCAGGATTCGGATACTTCATATTCCTGAATACTACACGCCGCATAATTACTGTAACAAAAATACTATTCAATGTCGCCAGCAACAAAAGCGCTAACATAGATAAAGTCATCGTCGCAGTTGGATTGTAGAAGCTTTCATATCCCGATTTCATTTTTGCAATGATTTCATCTCTCTCTAAAACTTCAAAATCAGGATTGTTCTCTTGTGCTTTTTCAAGTCCACCGGGTGCATCGAGTTCCTTTTTCACCCTCATTTCCCATTCCGATTTCTGATGCTCGTTGAATTCAGGATCAATCTTCGCATAGTAAGCATAGATGAATATACTGACAATCATCGCGTAAGGAACACCAGCGGTCATACCGTTTTTGATGTCTCCCAAAGCATTCGTGTATTCTGTTTGCTTTAATTTATGAAGGTAAAGTGCAACAGAAATAGCTAAGAGAACAAACAGCATATTCAATAAAACCATCGGAACAACATTTTGTCCTAAAGCTCCTGTCCAGAAAAAAAACATTTTAATCAAGATCCACAGAGCAGCGAAGAGTAAACCAACTTTAACCGTTATTTTCATAATCGTTCTAGCTATTCATTGTCGCGAGGAATTCCTCGTTTGACAAGGTGTTACTCATTCTGTCTTTTAAGAATTCCATTGCCTCAACTGGGTTCATGTCAGCGATAAATTTACGCATCAACCAAACACGTTGGAGAACTTCCTTGTTCATCAATAAATCTTCTCTACGTGTTCCAGAAGAAGTAATATCGATAGCAGGATAAATACGACGGTTAGAAATTTTACGATCCAATTGAAGCTCCATGTTACCAGTTCCCTTGAATTCCTCAAAGATTACTTCATCCATTTTAGATCCTGTTTCTGTCAATGCCGTAGCAAGGATAGAAAGTGATCCGCCATTTTCGATTTTACGAGCAGCACCGAAGAAACGTTTTGGTTTGTGAAGTGCATTTGCATCAACACCACCAGAAAGTACTTTACCAGAAGCAGGAGAAACAGTATTGTAAGCTCTAGCTAAACGAGTAATAGAATCAAGAAGAATACAAACATCGTGTCCACATTCAACCATTCTTTTGGCTTTCTCAAGTACCATGTTTGCTACTTTTACGTGACGGTCAGCAGGCTCATCAAATGTAGAAGCAACAACTTCGGCATTTACAGAACGGGCCATGTCCGTAACCTCCTCAGGACGTTCGTCAATCAGAAGTACAATTAAATATGTTTCAGGATGATTTGCAGCAATTGCATTTGCTACATCCTTTAATAGCATTGTTTTACCTGTTTTAGGCTGTGCAACGATCATTCCACGCTGTCCTTTACCAATTGGTGCAAACAAGTCCATTACACGTGTCGATAACGTTTCTTGTTTGTGTCCAGTTAATTTGAACTTTTCGTCTGGGAATAAAGGCGTTAAATATTGAAAGGGTACTCTATCACGTATAAATGATGGAGAGCGACCATTAATTGATTCTACTTTTACAAGAGGGAAGAATTTCTCTCCTTCTCTAGGCGGGCGAATCGTTCCAACAACAGTATCTCCCGATTTAAGACCAAACAATTTAACTTGGCTTTGAGAAACGTAAATATCATCCGGTGAAGGAAGGTAGTTGTAATCCGAAGATCTCAAGAAACCATATCCGTCTTGCATCACCTCTAAAACACCTTCTGCAGCAACAATTCCAACAAGATTGTAGCGTTCTTCTTCTTCTTTAGAAGGACGGTTATCTCTGTTTTGGTTGTTGTTATTGTTGGTATTCTTGTTGCGGTTCTTATTATTCGGATTGTTGTTATTCGCTTTCTCGTTGTTCGGGTTATTGCTGTTGGCCTTCTCGTTATTCGGATTGTTACTATTGGCCTTTTCGTTGTTCGGGTTATTGCTGTTCGCTTTTTCGTTGTTAGGAGTGTTCGTTTTCTCCTTATTCATATCACGAAGATCACGACCAGGTCCTTTTGCTTTCGCACCCCTATTGTCTTTTGATCTATCTTCTCTTTGATTTGGCTTTGATTCTCCTTTTGGAGCCTCTTTTTTAGTCTCTTCCTTTTTAGAGTCAGTCGTAGATTTAGAAGCGTCATCTTTAGATACTTTTGCATCAATCTTCTTATCTTCAGTAGGAGTTACAGGAGCTTTTACTTCAGGAGTAGCTTCAACTTCAGCTTTAACCTCAGGAGCTTTTTCTTCTTGCTCAGCTTTAACTTTGGCATCAGCTTTTACTTCCGCAGCCGTTTTAAACAATTCCCCTTGCTCTTCAGTAGACTTTTCCGTCATTACCTTTTTACGAGTACGCTTTCTTTTAGGAGCATCGTCGGCTTCAGTGATTTCTTTGCTTTCAGTGATTCCAGCTAAACTTTCAATAATGTCAGCTTTCTTCATAGCATCTGCGCCTGAAATACCAGAAGCGTTCGCTAATTCTCTTAACTCGGCAACTTTTTTGCCTTCCAAATCTTTTTTATCCATAAATGGTAACGAAAAGTATGATTGTAATAATTGGGGGGGATGTCTTTTTCTAGGAAACTCTAATAAAACACAGTCGATTATGTGTTCTGAGGTACAATTATACGAATATTCTTCAATTCATCAAGTGTGATTTTGAAATAGTTCTAAACATTGGAATGCTGAATACTTGATTGTTAGATTCTATTCTTCGACCGCTGCGCTTTTCGAGCGGCTAGGCCTTTTCGATCTTTCGATTCGGATAAGCTTCGAACAATCTAACAATCGAGTAATCGAACAATCGATTTTACTATCTTCACGACATGAAAAAAATAGCGTTACACTGGAAAATATTAATCGCAATGGTTCTTGGGGTTATTTTCGCAATCCTTTCAATGAAATTTGGATGGAATAAATTCACTGCGGATTGGGTAGATCCATTTGGAAGCATCTTCATCAATGCCTTGAAATTAATTGCGGTTCCACTTGTATTGTTCTCAATCATTACCGGTGTTGCAGGAATGGGCGACCCTTCAAAATTAGGGCGTATTGGTGCTAAAACGCTTGGTTTGTATTTAGTAACAACTGTAAGTTCCATTGGAATAGGGTTGTTATTAGTGAATGCGCTGGCTCCTGGAATGCAATCCAATGAAAAAACACGATTGAATCACAGACTGCAGTATGAATTGTGGGCCGAAGAGACAGGTATAGAAGTTATTGACGGAAGACATGAGTTAAAAACGGCTTCCGCCGAACAAATAGCTGGCGCAATGAAATCCTACAAGGGTTCTACAGAAAAAAAGGAATACAAAACCGCTGCAAAGAAGAGAGCGAAAGCAGATAAAGCAAGTTCACAAGGTGCAGCTCCAGGGCCACTAAAAGCGCTTGTCGATATGGTTCCAAGCAATATTATCATTGCAATGGGAGATGGCCGCTTGATGCTTCAAGTTATTTTCTTCGCTCTACTTTTTGGGATTTCAATGGCATTTTTACCAAAAGAAAAGACAGGTGCGGTATTCGACTTCTTTACAGGGATGAATGAAGTGTTTATCAAGATGGTTCATATCATTATGAGAGGAGCACCGTTTTTTGTATTCTGTTTAATGGCTGGAGTTCTGGCGCGTTCGGCTGACACATTAGATGCTTTACTCGATATTTTCGTTCAGTTGTTGGGCTATTCATTGCTCGTTGTAGCTGGACTGGCTTTATTGATGTTCGTATTCTATCCTTTGTTGATGCGATTGTTTGGAGTTAAAATCGGATACCAAAAATTCTTCAAAGGAATGAGTCCCGCTCAATTCTTGGCTTTTTCTACAAGTTCTAGTGCGGCAACATTGCCCGTTACGATTGAATGTGTAAATGACAACCTTGGCGTTCCGGAAGAATCAACAGATTTTGTATTGCCAATTGGAGCGACAGTGAATATGGATGGAACGTCTTTGTATCAAGCAATAGCCGTTATTTTCTTAGCACAATATTTCGATGTTGACTTAACGATTGGCCAACAATTGGGTATCGTTGTTACAGCTACTTTAGCTTCTATTGGAGCAGCTGCTGTTCCTGGCGCAGGATTGATTATGCTAATGGTTGTTCTCGAATCTATCGGCTTAAATCCAATGTGGGTAGCAATTGTTCTTCCTATGGATCGAATTCTAGACATGTGTCGAACTGTGATTAACGTGACAAGTGACGCTACTGTAGCTGCAATTGTAGCGAAAAGCGAGAAGATGAAGTTTAAGGATGTGGAGCAGCCTTCGCAAGGTGCTTCGTAGCGATAACAATGATGTATAAACAAGGTAGAAGTTTTCCGCCTTCGGCACATGGCGCAGGACTAATCTTCGCGTTCATGGCCGTTTTTATTGTTTACCTTTCCGATGATCATTACTGGATCCTGTCTTTCATTTACATTACACTCTGGATCATGTTTTCTAGAACGAAAATCGATACTTCAGGCATTGCTGAAGGTATAATTGTTCGGAAATATGGCCTGTTCCCATTTTTATTCAAGAGTAAAATAAATCTTGAGAATTACGATGCAGCTGTGATAAAACAAATGAATGTCAGCTACAGGACGACTCAAAGCACAGGCTTTTTTGTTATTTCATCTCAAAAGAATTCGAGTTCATTTACAGCTGTTCAACTCAAACTGAAGGGGGAATACGAGTTTGAAACCTTGTTTAAAGGAACGAATGAAGAAATCATGGACTTTATAAAAGCGAGTTTGACTGGTACACATTTGAAGTTCTATAAAGGAGTTCCAAAATCTGAGTTTGAAATTAAGATTTAGAGTTTTTCAATTCTCAAGGTCAAATATTCATCTTCCGACTCAACTTGAACAATGTAAATTCCTTTCGTCAATGCGGAAACATCCATTGAATTGTCGCCCTTTAGGAGGTTTCCACTTTTTAGAATCGATCCTTTTAAATCAATTAATTGAAAAGTTCCTTCAACAGAGGTGCTTATCGTGATTTGATCGCTAGCTGAAGGATTCGGGAATATATTTAACGTTCCAGCTTTTGAATTTTCATTCAGGCTCAAAGTACATGTATTCGAAAGAACCGAGAAGCTGTCAATTACAATATTCCAATTGTTCTCTACATATGTTGGATAGTCGCATTGGATGCAAAACAAGCTCGGGTTGTTTCCTGATCCCAAATTGTGAGGAATCGTAGAAAGCGTATCAATCGGAGGGAGGATAAGTGAACTTAAATTGTTGTTGTAACAAGCAATGTAGGTCAATGCAGGATTGTTTTGCAGATTAAGGCTCGTTAGGTCGTTCCCCATACCTAACAACACTTCAAGGTTAATATTATCACTTAAATCGATTGCACTAATGTCATTGTCATGAATCAACAATGTTTGAAGGTTGTTTAATCCCACTAAATCAAGAGATGTAATATTGTTCGTAGATACATCAATATCTTCTAAAAGTGTATTGTTGGATAGATCAATAGCACTTATGGTCGTGTTCCTGAGTAAAAGTGATTTTAACTGAGGGTTAGCAGTCACGTCAATTGTTCCCAGGCCATTTTGCCCGAGATCTACAATGTAGAGCAATGGGTTTTGGCTTAAATCGATGCTTGTCAAATTATTATCTTCAGCGAACAATCTGTCCAGTAAAGGGTTGTTCGAGATATTGAGGTCGTTAATATTGTTGTTCTCGCAATTGAGGAATTCTAAGTACACATTCGAGCTCAAATCCAACTGCTGTATATTGTTGTTTCGGCAAACAAGAGCTTCTAATGCTAAAAAATCTTCAATTCCCGTAAGGTCTGTAATTGAAAATGGTTCAAGGTCAAGAATCGTTACCGTATCTATTGAACTTATGCTTACGGAATCATCCAATACGTTATCCAAGCCTTCAAAAATCAGAGCTGCTTCAAAATTACTATCGGGAATATATGTCTTCTGACTGAAAGAAAATGATGCCGATAGAGAAATGAAAATTAAGGCGGATAACAATTTCATAGAATGGGTTTAATCCTTGAAAGATAGATCAATTAATTGACGGGAAAAAATCTTAAATTCCTCAATTTCTGAATTATACAAGCTTTTCCTTAAGGTAATGGCCTGTATGGCTCGCTTCACATAGAATCATTTCTTCGGGAGTTCCTGTGAATACAATTTCGCCTCCATTTACTCCGCCCTCTGGACCTAAATCAATGACGTAATCTGCACATTTTATAACGTCCAAATTGTGCTCGATGACTATAATTGAATGTCCAGCATTGATCAACTCATTAAAGGCAATCACCAACTTGTTGACATCGTGGAAATGAAGTCCTGTTGTGGGTTCGTCAAATATAAACAGAGTAGGAGCGCTTGATTTTCCCTTCGAAAGGAAAGAAGCTAACTTAATTCGCTGCGCCTCGCCGCCACTTAATGTACTTGATGCTTGACCCAATTTCAAATAACCCAAGCCTACTTTTACAAGAGGTTCAATTTTTTGTGTGATCTTCTTTTCAATGCGCTCATCAAATTGACTGAAGAAATCATAAGCCGATTGAATGTCCATTCCAAGTAAGTCAGAAATTGATTTCCCTTGGAACTCAATGTCCAGCGTTTCGTTCTTATACCGTGTTCCGTTGCATTGCTCACACGTCAAGTGAACGTCCGCCATGAACTGCATTCCAACTGTAATTTCGCCTTCGCCTTCGCAAACTTCGCAGCGCCCACCTTCAACGTTAAAGCTGAAAAATCCAGGTTTATAAGCCCGAGTTTTAGCAAGCGGAAGTCGAGAGTACAGTTCTCTGATGTCATCAAATGCCTTCACATAAGTGATGGGGTTACTTCTCGATGATTTACCAATTGGATTTTGATCAACGAATTCAACAGCCTTTATATGTGTTAAATCACCCGAGAATGACCTGAAATCACCCTGTTTGTCTCCATAAATCCCAAGGTGCTTTCGAACAATTGGAAGTAAAATATTTTTTACCAATGTCGATTTTCCAGAGCCACTCACGCCTGTAACGCAGACCAAGCTATGCAATGGGAATGAGACATCGATGTTTTTTAAATTGTGCAAGCGCGCGCCTTCAATAGAAAGTTTGTTTTTCGTTTTTCTACGCGTCGATGGAACTGGAATTTTTTCTTTGCCCGTCAAGTAATCTGCGGTTAAACTGTTCTTCGCGTTGATGAGTTTTTTATGGGTTCCCTGAAATACAATTTCACCGCCATAAACTCCAGCCATCGGGCCAATATCGAGGATTTCATCAGCAGCTTGCATAATGTCTTCTTCATGCTCAACAACGATAACCGTGTTTCCAACATCGCGCAAAGACCGAAGTACTTTAATCAATTTTGTAGTGTCTTTCGGATGCAATCCAATCGAAGGTTCATCTAAAATATACATCGATCCAACCAAGCTACTGCCCAATGAAGTTGCTAGATTAATCCGTTGCGATTCTCCACCGGAAAGCGAATTTGATTGCCGATTCAACGTTAAATAACCCAATCCAACTTCTTGTAAAAACTCAAGTCGACTCACAATTTCGGGCAGGATTCTCTTCGTTACTTGCGCATCGTGTTTGTTCGGTTTTAATCCATTGAAGAATATCAAACTGTCGTCAACAGGAGAAAGAACAACATCTGTAATTGACTTTCCGCCAATCTTAACATAGCTCGCATCTTTTCTCAATCGTGTCCCTTTACAGTCAGGGCATTCCGTTTTTCCTCTATAGCGAGAAAGCATGACGCGGTATTGAATTTTATATGATTTGCTTTCAACGAATTTGAAGAACGCATTAATTCCTTTTACTTTTTTATTTCCATTCCACAACAAGTCCAATTGTTCGTCGCTTAACTCTGCAATGGGTCTGTGAATCGGGAAATCGAAATCAGAAGCTTGATCAATAAACTTATCTTTGTGACGGCTCATTTTTTCTCCTTTCCAAGCGATTACCGCTCCTTCAAAAACACTCAATTCTTTATTTGGAATAACGAGGTTGTTGTCAATTCCTATAACCTGTCCAAAGCCCTCGCACGATTTACACGCTCCAAATGGATTGTTGAATGTGAAGAAATGCTCGTTCGGTTCTTGGAACTCCATTCCATCCAATTCAAATTTGTTCGAGAACCGTTGGCTCTTATTGTTACTTATTACTTTGATTTCACATTCTCCATCACCTTCAGCAAAGGCCAATGAAATCGAATCTCCATAGCGAGAAACGTTGTCATCATCTGAAAAGTCAATCCCAATTCGATCCACGACCAAGAACGCTTTTTCAATTCCCTTTGGCGGATTCGCAATGATATCTTCGATCAATACGAATTCATCTTTTAAATACAACCGAACGTATCCTTGTTGTTTAAGAATCGCCAATTGCTTTTCCGTTCCGTACTTTTTAAAACCTGGAAGCGGGCTGAGAACAATACATTTTTCACCCTTCTCCTGTTTCCGAAGAAAATCCACAACATCAGAAATGTTATGTTTTCGAACGGGATTTCCAGAAATAGGGGAGATCGTTTTTCCAATTCGAGCAAAGATGACTTTTAGGTAATCGTAAATTTCAGTACTCGTTCCAACCGTAGAACGCGGATTGTTCGAAGTTACTTTTTGCTCAATGGCAATTGCCGGAGCGATTCCTTTTATATAGTCCGTCTCAGGCTTGTTCAATTTCCCAAGGAATTGGCGCGCATAAGAAGAAAGGCTTTCAATATACCGACGTTGACCTTCAGCATATAAAGTGTCAAAGGCCAAAGATGATTTTCCAGATCCCGAAAGTCCCGTAATCACGGTAAACTTCCCGTGTGGAATTTTAACATCAATGTTCTTTAAATTGTGAACTCTTGCACCTTTTATTTCAATGTTCTTCTGCTTCAATTCTATGTCGTTTTGAGATCAATAAAGGTAACCAATAATTGATTCAATAAAAATGGATTTATGCCGAAAGTTTATAGAAATAATCTTTGTAATTTTAATTCTGTGCAATTATCCAATTCAATGCATCAGATGTATATGAAACTGCTTTTTATTAGTGTCCTTTTGATCTCAAGTTGTTCCTGGGGGCAAGTAGATTCCTTGTCTACTGATTCGCTGCGTGTTGTCTTGCCAACTCAAGAATTGAAATTTAAGCCAGTATCTAAGCCGTCACGACCTACGAATAAAAAATCAGGACGTTTTTCCTCTTTCGAATACAAAGGCGATTCGGTTTTTGCTTTGTTCTATTCCAATCAAAATTTCTATCTCTACTTCGGTCAGGATTCTAACTATGTTGAAGCGCGTTTGCCTATTCCAGAATTAAGATATCACGATGGTAAAGTATTTTATAATGTTCGGTTGGATAGTTTAGAGACTGAGCATCCATATATGATAATATCATGGTATTGGGGGCAAGAAGCTACACAGTCAACCCATTCAGGTAATGGCGATCTTATGTGCCGAAACACGCAAACTACCCATTCCAAAAACAATGAAGGAATGACAATTTTAAGCTTAAATACTAGAAGAATTATCTTTCATGGAATTACGAAGATACAATCGAAACAAGTTGAAGTAAAGTATCCAGGTGGAAGTAGGCGAACAATTGAAGATGATAGAAAAGAGCCTGTTCGTTTGCATAACGGATTGCTATACTTGTTCTATTCTGACTGGGGAGATGATTTTATTGAAGAAAAGGAAAAATATTTAAATGGATTGTATTTGCTTAAGGGTGAGCGATTTGAAAGGTTTGAAAAGTGATGAATTCATCATTTATAATTAATAATTCAAATTTATCTTCAAACGAGCCCAACCTTTTCAAATAACGGTGCGTTCTAGTATCTGTATCGATGAAATTGAAGAAATTTGGCAGAAATATTGCCGATTCGGATATTTTCTCTATATTGGAAGTTCATTATCAATTAAAAACGCGGAAGCCTATAGATTATAACATTACTCTTAAACAAGTTTGATCACAAAGATTGAAACTACTTAAACTGGTAAGTTATGATAAAGGAGAACATCGATGACCGCGATTTAGTCACAGCATATATTAATGGGGATGAAAAAGCTTTTGAAGCGTTATTAATACGTCATAAAGATAAGATTTACCGTTTTATTAATATGAAAGTTCGTGACGGTGCTTTGGCACAGGACATTTTTCAGGATGCTTTTATTAAAATAGTAAACACGCTTAAAGCGGGTAACTATAACGAGGAAGGTAAATTCTTGCCTTGGGCGATGAGAATCGCACATAACTTAGTCATCGACTACTTTAGAAAGAACAATAAAGTGAAGCTTATTTCTGAGTCTTCTTCTCAACGTGACGATTTCAATATTTTCCATACAATTAAAATGGAAGATGAAAATGTCGAAGAAGAGATGACGAGAGTGGAACTTGAATCACAAATGGTAGACCTCGTGGAATTCCTGCCTGAATCACAACGTGATATATTAAAAATGAGAATATTTAAAGAGATGTCGTTTAAAGATATTGCTGAGTTAGAAGACATCAGTATCAATACTGCTCTTGGAAGAATGCGATATGCACTTATCAATCTTCGTAAGATGATTGAAGAGAATGACCTCGTAATTCACTTCTAAAGCAAATGATAATAGTGCATAATTAGTTTTCGAAATACGCACTGTTTATGTAGTAGTAATAGTAAGTTAAAAATCCCGTCTCGGTTCAGCCGAAACGGGATTTTTTTGTATTAAAGAAGTCATTTTTATTTGTTGTAAATTGCTAGCAGTATTTTATACTATTGGAAATTATGAAAAAGATTTTGTTCTCAATTCTAGTTTTAATTACTACGAATTTATATTCACAATGCGATTCATCTGGGTTGATTTTGGACCACGGATTCGAAGAAATG
>JAWUWJ010000083.1:0-22163 GCA_034111925.1 Crocinitomicaceae bacterium | reverse complement strand
AATTTTTTAACTCCAAATACAGCATAATCCCCATGAATTGATAGTTGACTCCCAAATTCTGCCCCCGTAAATGTTGGAGAATAACTTTTCTCAATTTCATTCCATTCCTGAGCTAATGTTAAGCTTAGAGAAAAAAGTACCATAAGTAAAGTAAATATATATTTCATATTGTACAGGATTGAATGTTAAGAATCATAAGGTAGATTCAACTTACTTATGCAAGTTCTTTTATTTTCTAAGTTAAGCATAGTCAAAAATACTTTTTCTGGGGTTTTAACATGAGTTTTTTCCGAGGTTCGAAGTATTTAATTTGTCTTTATGGGACATTGAGTTTAACGTTCAAGGCTATGCGGAGTAAGGCTTATTAAACTAGGTTATTTTTTCGAAGTTAAGAAAAAGCGATAAAGCTTTTGAGTATAATTTAACCCATAAGTGATCTTTCGAAGTAATAACCCGCATGGGATGTAAGTTGTGCAATGTGAATTATAAGATTAAATCGTTGTTGGAATATCCTTTATATAGTTAGTAATATTAAAGGCTGCTTCAAGTTCATCATCTATTAGTTCCATTAGTTCATTCGTGCTTGCATAGAAAAAGCTCAAATGCGTTAAAGCAGAAAGCATTATTTTAGTGTAAATTTGAAATTCAGCGAGATCTTTCAATTCCATTTTTGATTGTACTGCTCGATGTATATACGCGCTCCTGAAACCGTACATTTTTTTCATCAGTTTCTTGACTTTTTTACGATCAGATACTGAAACACAGACAATTTTAGGGCCGTATCGAGAAATTGTAAAAAGGACAGGTTCATTTTCATTACTCAAGAAAATGGAATCCCAGATTGAAGCTATTTGGACGATCCGTTCATATAAGTTGTCATTAGATAATGCGATGGAAAATCTTTTCACATTCATTTTCACAACATCTCTTAACTCATTAGACTTTGAACTGGAAAGATCTAATTTTTGAAATATATGGGAATGAATATGATTTACTAAATCTTGGTGTAATACCAATGGTTGTCCTGCTGATGGAGCCAAGTCTATTGATATTTTATCAAAAAAAGTCTCTTTAAATACATAAGTGAAGTTCTTTTCATTTTTTGTTGTTCGGCTATCAATATCAAACTGTAATGGAACGTTAGGCAGTTCAATTGTCGGGCTAAAACTTTTCAAAATGTCAATAGATAAAGCACATTTGTCAAAAGCTAATTCAATTGCTCGTTGTCGAGAACAATTATCTATTTTGCAAGCAACATAAACTGTATTACCATATATGTTTCGTGATGCCTCAATTTGTTTTTCATCAGTTTCTCCTTTTTGCAGTATATAGTCTTCAATATCATCTTTCCTTGTATAATCTAACCAGGTCTCACCAATGTTTATTTTACACGGAATACTCAAATACAGTACTTTAAACGCAACAGTCCATGTTTCACAAATTGCATTTATTTGATCCTCAAAAAAAGCGCAAAATTCTTTTTCAATTTTTGCAGATTCATCCACATTAATTATCCAATTGAACAGCTCTGTTTCAATAAATGATTGATTCACTTTTTTATTAATTCCAGGAACTTTATGAATAGATTTGGTGAGTTTAATGAACTGGTCATATGAAACACCTTCAAAACCTATTTCATGTCCTTTCTTTGCAAGAAAAATATCTGAAACCTCTCTAGTCAATTGATTGAAACTTCTACTTATGACCGGCTGAGAATCGTCAAATTTATCGGACCAATCCAATGCGTACATTTCTACGTCTGACCCTTCACTTTTATTAGGCTGGGTAAACTTCACATTCTTTTTAGTTAAAACTTCAACTAGCTCTACAGCTCGTTTATTGAAGGAGATTTGAGCATTTTCATTTATCATATTGGTTATTTATTGAATACGAGTGGTTAGTATATCGTTTTTCACAACACATTATGATTCAGGCTAAAATTTCGTGCGACATTTAACAGTGATTAAGTTTTGTTTCGAATAAGCTAGTTTTGCGAAACACGAACCGAGCATGCATTATTGGTGTTGTTATAAGTATTACCTAGTCGTTAAATCAGGTGTTTTTTCAAAGTATTCAACTAATTTGAATGGATTTTTAAGGCTCGATAACTTGTCAATTTTGGCTTCCAACATAACTTGTTTAAAACTAAAAACTTTGTTGTTACTGTTTGACATTGAGGTATATTGTAGAGTAATTATGCTATTAATTCCGAATAAATTTGTGAAGCATTGAGTGTAAACTAAATACTCTTTATTTTGCTTATCAAATGTGCCATCAGCTTTAAAAAAATCCTTCCTTTGTTTTTTTACATAAAGCATAAATTCAGAACCATAATATATATCGGTGTCAATGGCTCCAATGGCCTGATAATAGATTTTTATTATTTGAAATAAGGAGTGGACTTTAACTCTGATTAATTCAAGAACCAAAATTTCGTCGTCCGGTAGAATGCCTTTCATGTAGCTATGAGTGTATCGGAAACCGTTAATAAATCTCTTTACATCTCTTGGTGTTTTAAAATACCGTTCAAATAACAGGTTGAATGTTGCATTCCCTTTGGCATTAATTCCCGTGGTTTTTGATATCAAATCAGCGCCAAAATTGAATAAGTTTTCTGGTTTTATTTCAGGGATTCTAATTGGGATTTGAATTATTTTTTCAATGAACGATCTACCGTCCTCAACTTGACCATCTGCATAGTTTTCCTTTATAGATTTAGCTACCATTTCAAAATCACATGCAACAACATAAATAATATGTTTAAAACTGGCAATCAAGCGAAGTGTTTTGAATAGAACGTGTATTTCGTCTTTACTTAAGCGGTCAACATCATCGATAAAAATAATCAGAGGTTGAGCAGTTCCTGCAAGGAGTTTATCTATTTTTTCTTTACAATAATGAGCGTCTATTGATTCTTTCTCCCCAATTGTATCAATAATCGCATTTGTAATAGCTCCAGCTTTTGAGGAAACGACTGAAACTAGAGGCGCATATTTTTTAAACAATTCAATTAATTTATCTTGGGTTTCAGTATTCTCTCCGTACTCTTTAATGATTATATTAAATAATGAAATAATTACCTGTTCCTCATTTCCATACATCCATGGATTAAAATATACAGTTTTAAGTCCTTTTTTATCCAGTGATTCGTCTAACAAGTTTATGATGCTTGATTTGCCCAGTCCCCATTCTCCAAATATTCCAATAATTAGATTTTCATGGGCACTTTTGAAATCGACGTCATTCTCCTGATTAACTCTAGTGGATTGTGAGTGTATAATATTCGCAATTGAATGGACAAAATTAGTCCGATCAAATTTGTCATGATCGCTTGATTTAATAGCATCATCACTAAGTAGTTCTATTTTCTGTTCAATTCTACTCATATTATCATTACCTATAACATTTAGTATACCTAACTAATCGTTTTAGCCTAAGCGCTTACAACTGTTTATTGTCATTTAAACAAAACCATCTCGGCTTAAAGTTTAATTCATCAACCGACCCCGAATTTGTTCTTTTATAAGCGTAAAGTCCATCGCAATTAAATTCAGTTCATAACATTTCACAACGGGTTAAGTCTATCCAAAGCTAATAATCCTTTTAAAAAAAGAAGCGTAGAATGGGTATAAATAACGAATAGTTATTAACCCTACACACCAATGAGAACAACACGTGAGTAGTACTACTCATATCCAAATTTATGAATTTTTAATATTGAAATTCTGAAATAGAATGATCCTTTTATCATAACAGAATGAAGGTGAATCGATAGCTTAATAATCTCAGGTGCTAAACATTGGGCTGCCGTTTTACAAGCACACAATTCAATCGAGTAAAGCAATGGCTCTAGTTTTGTTTAATCAAAAGCCACAAAAAAATAAATACCTTTAGGAACAATCAAAATTGTAGCAAGCCTCAACAAATTAATACTATGAATAAAACAGCCATTATCCGTTGCGAACATTTCAATGCAGCACACAGATTGCATAATATTAATTGGAGTGATGAAAAAAATCGAGAAGTTTTTGGCAAGTGCAACAACCCGAGTTATCATGGTCACAATTATGAACTAGAAGTGAAGGTCATAGGTATTTGCGATCCAGAAACGGGGTATGTGATGGACACGAAAATTCTTTCCGACATCATTAAAGACAAAGTGCTTGATCGATTTGATCATAAAAACCTCAACGTAGATACAACTGAATTTGAAAGCTTGAACCCTACAGCAGAGAATATCGCGATGGTTATTTATAACCTCCTTAAACCCGAGTTGGCTGAAAATCTAGAATTGAAAATTAAGCTGTACGAAACACGAAGAAACATTGTTGAATATCCTTATTGAACCATTTTCATTCAAAGTAAACAGGTAGAATACAGGGTTTCAATCGTGATTTATAACATCACAAGAGCTTTCGAATACCAATAAAAACAAGGATCATTAGAGAGTACCACAGAAAGAAATAAGCGATGAATTCTTTGTACCCCAAAACCAACATCACGCTTATTATTAGAAGCTGAAAACCAAGTCCAAAAGTGGACAAAGCCGTCATTAGTATATTTGGAAGTCGTTTGCCTTTAGAAGCATCTGAATCCAAGGCGTAAATTGTTTTATCAAAAACTCCATAGAGCGCTTTATAAATTCCGAAAAGAATATTTACACTTTTTTGCGTTTCTCCTTTCAGAGCGACGGGAGTTTTATCTTCAAAAACCCTACTTGTTGTATCACCATTTAAATTATTTCTCAAAATAACGTAGTAATAATTGTACAAAGTGCCTTGCAACTGAATTCCCAAAAATGCCAAAAGGTAGTAAACCAAGGCAAGCTCTGTAATGTACCACAGCGCTAAGAAAATGAGCAAGTTTAAAATGATATCAGCAACGGAATCAAGGTAGCGACCTGTGTATGAAGGCGTTTTTTTAACTCTTGCCAACTCTCCATCGGCAGCATCTAAAACCGATTTAAAGAGTAAGAAAAAAGCCCCAGCCCAGTAATATCCAAATAGGATACAAGCAATTGCGATCAACCCCGAAATAATAAACCAAATTGTGACGTCAATTGGCGTATAGGAAGTTTCTTTAAGGGAATTGGCTATAAGTCTCGCAATCGGCCTTCCGTAATCTGAAAGGTCTATAAACTTATGTTCTTTAGGCAATTTAGACATACTACTTTATGATTCTCAATTTTTTGTATGGTTCCATACCTAAACATTAATTATTTCAAATGGTTCACAAATGTACAATAGCCGCTCAGTAAAACCTAAACTAAATCGATACTTTTGTTTAATCTTTCTTGATAACTGTTAAACAAATTATAACTTTGTACTTTAAAAGAAGCAGATTACAATTAAAAAGACACTTCTGGAGATTATGAAAGAAGCCCAAACATACTCTTATATACTAAAATAGATGAAATTGAAAACAACAAATTCAACACTTGATAATAGCAACACAATCAGCGATCTATCCATCGATGAGATGGGAGATGACCACATTTACAGCGGCCTAGAAACGCCAATGAAACCGGATGCACATGCAATGTCCGACACAGAGAAAAAGGAGAAAATTTCTGAATTATTTGAACAAATAATGGATGTAATGGGAATGGATCTTACAGACGATTCTTTAAAAGATACGCCGAAAAGAGTTGCGAAAATGTATATCGAAGAAATCTTCTCTGGACTTAATCCTGAGAACAAGCCAAAGATTTCGTTGTTTGAAAACAAGTACCAATACAACCAGATGTTGGTTGAAAAGAACATTACGTTTTACTCCAATTGCGAACACCATTTTGTTCCTTTCACTGGACATGCACACATCGCTTATGTTTCATCGGGTAAAGTTATTGGCCTTTCAAAATTGAATCGAATTGTACAATATTATGCGAAACGTCCGCAAGTACAAGAGCGATTAACAAATCAAATAGCAACGGATTTGAAGATGATTTTAAATACAGAAGACATAGCAGTTATAATTGATGCAAAGCATTTATGTGTTTCTTCTCGTGGAATTAAAGACAATACTTCTGCGACCGTTACTTCTTATTATGGAGGCATATTTAAACAGCCACACAAAATTACTGAACTACAAAGCTATTTGAATCGCTAATTTTTTTTTGCGTAGCATTCATAGCTAAATTCCGGAGTAGACGAATGTTCAAGGGGTGATAGATTTCCTAGGTTGCCTTTTGTTTTTTACGGACATTTACAGGAAATGAAAAAATCACTCGGAATTCTATTCTTGCTATTCATACTTATCGCTTGTGGCGATGAGAACAGTATTGATGAATATGCCAATGCCAAAGTAATATTTAAAAAATCACTTTTTACAGCATCAAACAATCAGTTCTCAATCATGTTGCCAACAGGCTGGAGGAGAAGTGAAAGCCCAACCGAATCTGACACAATACTTTACAGCATGGAGTCAGGACCGAAAGACGCTTTAGGAGAGAACTTTACTTATTTATTCATTGGGAAAATGAAATTTACATATGGGACTATTGACACCGAATTTGATCTCTCCATTCAAAAAATAATGAACTCAACCTCGAACCTTCGTCTACTGGGAAAATCTACGATAAAAATCGGGAAACGGAATTTTAAAACGGCTCATTTGGCGTATCACATTGACAGAGAAAACACGCAAGAAATAATTGAAATTTTCATCCCCTATGGTAAGAACCATTATTACATAATCCACATGTTTAGCGAACGAAATGAGCACATCAAGGGTAATTTCGGAATACTCTTCGCATGTGCAAGAAGCTTTAAATTTAAATAGTCCGTAATTAGCATTCATTTTAGTTCGGGTATAAATACTCTTGTTTGAAGAATACCATTGAAGGATGAATTTTCTTAGCTTTGCTTCTTAGGCTAACCTCACATACCACTTACAAAATGAAGAATATTTACTTAATCGGATTCACTGTACTTTTATCCTCATCTTCTTTTGCGCAAATTGACACGAACGCAATTGACAGTATTTTCACGAACTGGGACAACGCCAATTCTCCGGGATGCTCTATCGGAATTTTTAAGGATGGAAAAACGATCTACGCCAAAGGATACGGAAGCGCAAATTTAGAATACCATATTCCCAATGCATCGACTTCAATATTTCGAATAGGATCAACTTCAAAACAATTCACCGCAGCTTGTATCGTATTGTTGGAGCAACAGGGGAAATTGAAATTCGAGAATTCTATTACGCAATACTTTCCTGATTTCCCGGACCATTACAAGCCAATTACAATTCAGAATTTATTGAACCACACCAGTGGATTGAGAGATTATTTAACGCTTTCGAATCTCAAAGGATTCAGTGACGATACGTATTATGAAGATGCTGATGTCATGCGTTGGATGACGAATCAATCAGAATTAAATTTTGAGCCGGGAACGGATTTTGTTTATTGCAATTCAGGGTATTGGTTATTGAGTCAAATTGTAGGTGAGATTACTGGTGAATCGATGGCCGAGTTTGCTTCTCAAGAAATTTTCACTCCACTAGGAATGAAGAATACGCACTTTCATGACGACCACACGGAAATCGTTCCGAATAGAGCGTCTGGATATACTCCTGAAGATGAAGACAATTATTCAATAAGCATGACGACCTTAGACATGATTGGAGACGGAGGAATTTTCACTTCAATCGAAGACATCAAACTTTGGGATGACGCTTATTATTCGTCGACAACATTAAACAGTGCTTTTTGGAAGGAAATGACACGCCAAGGTGAATTGAATGACGGTACAACTATAGATTATGCTTCTGGATTATTTATTGGCGATTACAAAGGTCTTCCTACAATCAGTCACGGAGGATCGTTTGTAGGCTTCAGAGCGGAATTATTAAGATTCCCTGAACAGAAAATAACCATTGCTCTTTTTGCGAATAGAGCGGATGCTCGGCCCTCTAGAATGGCTTATATGATTGCGAACACAATTTTAGCAGACGCTTTTGAAAAAGAACCTGAGGCAGAAGAAATTGAGGCAATTGAGGAAGAGGAAATTGATCAAGCGCAATTCGTTGGAGATTATGAAGTTCAAGCTGGGATTGTTTTAACGATTAGCATTCTTGAGGACAGTGTCCATATTCTACAAAATTGGGATGGAACAGAACACAACCTTATGCGATCTATAGGCAACACTTTTATACTTCCAGGAAATGATGGTTTATCATTCAGATTCACAAACCTTAAAGACGGTTTCACTCAAAGATTAGAGGTAAATCAAGGTGGAAACATTAGAGGGTGTAAACGAAACAATACCATCGATTTGTCTGGTATTGATCTTGAGGATTATGTTGGCGTTTACTTCAGTAAAGAATTGGAAGTAGAATACGTAATATCTCTCACGGAAGGAGCCTTACTATTAATGATAAATGATGGAGACCCAAAGGAATTAACGGCTGATGAAATCGATCACTTTTTCTATAATGCAATGCAGCTTACTTTTATTCGAAGTAAGAAAAGCATTTCAGGCTTTAACCTCGATGCTGGTAGAGCAGCAAATTTGTATTTCGAAAAAAAATAAGTGGTTTTGAAATCATTATCGATTAAATGGAATTAATTACAATTAAAGCCTTCGATACTGCGATTGAAGCCCACATCCTAAAAAACAGATTAGATGGTGAGGATATAGCGTCTTATATATTCGATGAGAACATTGTAACATTGAATCCAATGCTCAACTTCGCTGTTGGTGGAGTTAAAGTAAAAGTGCCCAAGCAAGATTATTCAAAAGCGAAAAATATCTTACTTGAATTGGACCTCGTTCCCTACACAGACGATGAAGACAATATTATAAAATGTCCAAATTGTGATTCTCAAAGCTTCTATTCCGATTACAAATCAATGAAAGATCCAAAAGGGTTCTTCGCGATGATAGCAGCTTTTGCAATGACCGCTTTTCCTCTTTACGCCAAATCCGTTTATAAATGTAAAGAGTGCGGTACTGAATTTGAGAAAAAGTAGTTTCATTGTCCTCCCTGTTTACCTTTTACAAATCCGAACATTAGAAGGTAAATAAACACATTATGAAAAATCTCCTAGGATTGTAAAGAATTGTATCTTCATGGCATGTGTTACGATACTGCCCAACTTGCATATAAGATTTATAAGGACGCCGTTCGATTGAAAGGAAGTCCTGAGGAAATTGAGTATTTGAAAGACAAATGGAAACGTTTAAGAGAAGGATATCCAGACTTTCATCACGCAAGTGGGTTTCAACACCCCGAACTTTTGGTTTTTTCGAAACCGGATGGGAAATTGGATTTATCGAGATCCGTATGGGGCTTGATTCCTTCATGGGCAGAAAGCGAAGAACGCGCACAAAAGCTATGGAACAATACGATCATCGCCCGCGGCGAAAGTATGTTTGAGAAGCCATCTTTTAGAGAGGCTGCAGTGAAAAGTCGTTGCATTATTCCAATTGATGGTTTCTTTGAACATTTTCACCAAAGTGGAAAAACGTTTCCGTATTATATCGAAAGAAAAGACAAGAAACGCATGCTCATGGGCGGCATTAAAAGCTCATGGACAAATCCTGTTTCAGGTGAAATCATTGATTCCTTTGCGATAATCACCACAAAGGCGAACGAACTTATGGAAACGATTCACAACAATCCCAAGGTTCCAGAATCTCGAATGCCATTGCTCTTAAATGAATCCGACATTGACACGTGGTTTGAAGGTGCGAAAGAGGAAGTGATGCAACTTATCCAACCAAACACATCGCAAGAATTAATTACAAAAACCGTCAAACCCATTCGCGGAAAGCAATACATTGGAAATACGCCTGAAGCGACAGAAAAGTTTGAATATGCTGAAATAACAGGCGATTCTGGTTTTGGTCAAACGTCTATGTTTTGAAACATCAACCATCAATTCAGTTTAAATTCCCTCATCTCAAAACGATCGCATCATACCCCCTACCCAATCAAAGCAATCCTTCACTCAACAGGACATACATGTAAATAGATTAGGTATTTATCACTACTAGCAACGTGACAATAATCTTATCTTTGAATCCTTTACTATACTGCTATAACCGCTATTGTACTTATGAATTTTCGAATTCTTCTCACGTCTATACTCGCAACGATCCTATTGTCAGGGAGTCAAGTTGCTTTTTCTCAATTGACTGTCACGCAGAATGCGTCCGCTCAACAATTGGGGAACAATATCGCAGGAAGTAATATTACTGTTACAAATGCAACAGCGACAGGCGATCCAGCTCAATTTGGAACCTTTGATTTCACTGGAAGTCAACTTGGAATTGGCACAGGCATAATTCTAAGTTCTGGAAATGTGATCGAGGCGGAAGGGCCAAACTCGTCTAACGGAACAACTGGTAACTTTGGTGGACCTGGAGACCCTGATCTATCCATACTCTCTGGAAATGACACGTATGATGCAGCAGTTCTAGAGTTTGACTTTCAAGTTCAAGGAGATGAAGTTGAGTTCAATTTTGTTTTCTTATCGGAGGAATACAACGAATATGTGAATACAGGCTTCAATGATGTATTTGCCTTTTACATTAGTGGACCAGGTATTCCAACTCCAGAAAACTTAGCCGTGCTACCGGGAACAACAACACCAATTACGATTAACAACATCAATAACGGCCTTAATTCTCAATATTTTGTAGACAATGAAAATGGCAATGTTAACATTGAATTTGATGGATTCACAACTCCGTTGAAAGCTGTAAAAGCTGGATTAACTCCCTGCGCTACTTATACACTTTCTCTTCGTATTGCCGATGCCAGTGATCATGTTCTTGATGCTGCAGTTCTATTCGAAGAAAATTCATTAATCCAACCGAACCTCTCTGCTTCTAGCTATACGTTTAGCTCAAACAATACCGCGTTAGAAGGCTGTTACGATGCTAGTTTCACCTTTCTCTTGGATCAAGTTTCAACTGAAGACCTTATCATTCCGCTACTCTTCGGAGGAACGGCTGTCAATGGTGTAGATTATGCGCTCGTTGATAATTACATTGTAATTCCTGCAGGCCAAACATCAGGTACAGTTATAATTGACGCATTTCTTGATGGCTTAACCGAAGGACAAGAATTCGTTCAGTTTTACTATGCGCCATCCCTTTGCGCGCCGTTTGATTCCGTCATGCTTTTTATTGATGATTATGTCCCCGTAGAGTACGACATAACTCCAACCGATGTAACATGTAATGGATATCAGAATGGTCAATTGGACATTAACATTGTCGGTGGATTCGCGCCTTACACAATGACGTTAACGGATTCCCTCACCGGCAATGTCACAACGCACAATTCATTTCCTGTAACAGGACTTGATGCAGGAACGTATTTTGTTGAAATCATAGATGCTTATGGTTGTTCAGCAGAAGAGATTGTATCTGGAAACTACTTAGACGCTCAAATCTCTCCTATTCCTGATAATAAAAATGGTTTGTACACAAGCTCCTTACCCATAAGCGGCTTTGCAATAGGAGAAACAATTCAATCGGCAGGTCAAATTCAGTCTGTTTGTATGACGATCGAACATTCTAGAATATCAGAATTGGAAATTATATTAACCGCTCCAGACGGAACAGAAATCTATCTGAAAGAACCCTTTGGAGGATCTGTCACCAACTTTGGAGAACCTTGTGCCGTTGCTCCAAATGATATTGGAAACGGTATTACTGATCCTGGAGTTGGATACAATTATTGCTGGCAAAACAATACTGCGTATGGAACGATGGTTGGAGAATCTTCCAGCCAGACGTATGCCTACAACAATGTTTGCGACGGAAGCGTTCAAATTGATTATTATTTACCTTCAGACGCCTACCTTCCTTACGATTCATACAATCAACTTATCGGAGTTCCAATGAATGGAAACTGGTCGATTACAGTAAACGATATTGTCCCGATAAATGACGGTTTTGTTTTCGATTGGAGCATCACACTTCAATCCAACTTGGTGGATACCCTTTTCACAATCAATGAACCAGCCTTGCCTACTATAACGTCATCATTGGTCAACCCTACTTGTGGTCAAAACGACGGTTCTATCGATTTAACGATCTCAACTGGTTTTCCTCCATTCACTTTTTTATGGGACAACGGAGCGGTGACGGAAGACTTAACGGGAATTCCAGCAGGAATATACACTGTAGACATTTCGGATGCTTCGGGCTGTGTTTATTCACATCAGGTCAACTTATCAAATAGTGGTACTTTATCTGTAACAGGATCTATTTCAGATGAAAGCTGTTTTCAAGATGCAGATGGCGCAATTGATGTCAGTATTGCTGGTTCTGTAAATCCAGTTTCATACGCTTGGAGTTCAGGACAGACAAGTCAAGACATTCAAAACGTGGTTCCTGGAAATTACACGATCACAGTTCAAGATGGCATCGGATGCATTGGGATTGAATCATTTAATATTATCGAAGCACCTCAAATTAACATTTCTGAAATCATTACAAACGAGCAATGTAACGATGGCGAGGGAACGATTGATATTTCCGTCATTGGAGCCACTTTGCCTATCATTTACTTTTGGAACAATGTAATATCTACAGAAGATGCTGACAATCTTGCTTCTGGAACATACAGCTTCACGCTCCAAGATTCGAACAATTGCGTAGCGTCGAGCACTTATCAAATCATTAACCTCATTGGAAACTGCCTTCCTGATTGTGACTTGGAAATTTCAAGTTCGATAATTCAAAATGACAGTTGCGGTCAAAGTCTTGGAGAAATTGAATTGATCGTTTTCACAACAAATGGACCGACTCAAACAAGTTGGAGCAACGGAGCAACATCAAATCAAATTTCAAACCTGTCTATTGGGAATTATGATGTCACAATAACAGATGTAGAGGGCTGCGAAGTCACAAACACCTTCACTGTCGGCAATGAATCTGGATCACTATTTATTAATGCGATGACTGCGACACCGACTTCTTGTGCTCTTAATAATGGCACTATCAATACGAACATCACTGGCGGCACCCAACCTTATTCGTACCTCTGGAGCAACGGTTCCACCCTTCAAAATGCAACGGTTTTAAGTGCGGGCTTCTATACTTTTACGGTTACTGATGACAACAATTGCTCAACAAGTCAAACTGCTGAAGTAATTAGCCCATCAAACACCTTAGCCATTAGTTTCTCTGATGTCGATGATGCAAATTGCAATTCAGCCACTGGAGAAATCAACATTGAAATTTCAGGAGGAAGTACGCCTTATAGTTATAACTGGAATACGTCACCACAAGGAACCCAAGATCAATTCAATCTGGCTCCAGGAAATTACATTTGCGTTATCACGGACGCAAATGGTTGCTCAATTACGACACCCACTTATGTTGTGAACAGCTCGGCTGGAGGGCTTACAATTGATGATTTAAACGTAGACAATGAAATTTGCTTCAATGCTCAAGGCGAAATTGAAGTCATTGTCTCAGGCGCAGCATTTCCAACTAACTACAATTGGAGCAATGGCTCAATATCACCGAGCATAAGCGGACTTTCAGCGGGCACGTACAATTGTACAATCACAGATGCCAACGGTTGCTCAATATCAACAGGTGACATTTTTATACTTAATGAAAGCGGATCATTGAACGTCGATGCTCTAACTGTAATCGATGAAGTTTGTGGCAATGGCGATGGAGCTTTAAACCTAACTGTTTCGGGTGGAAATGTTCCGTTGTCATATCAATGGAGTAACTTCTCAAATTCACAAAACATAACCAGTATTTCTGCCGGAACGTACACTTGTACAATCACCGACGCTTTCGGATGCGAAGTTTATGCAACTGGAGGAGTATCAAACAATCCTGGTACTCTTGCGATAAACAACTTCATAACGTCAAGTGATTCTTGCGGAGTCGGGACAATTGACCTCATCATTTCAGGCGGAAGTGCGCCCATTTCCTATCTATGGAACAATGGAGCAACGACAGAAGATTTATCCGGTTTGAACAATGGCAACTACTTCGTTGATATTATCGACAATGCTGGTTGTTCCGTTTCTGGTTCGACATTACTATCCATTGCATCACCAGGAATCTCATTAATCGATGCCGTTGTTAACAATCAACAATGCAGTAATTCTGGTGGGGCTATTGACCTTATTGTTTCAGGTGGAACTTTACCATATACGTATGCATGGTCCAATGGCGCAACGTCTGAAGATTTAAATGGCTTAAGTTCTGGCACTTATTCATGCACTATTACAGATGCAAATGGTTGTTCAATTTATACGGGCAATCTGATTATTAACAATGGCTCTGGAGGATTATCTGTCTTAATTACATCTACGACAGACGACCTTTGCTCAAATGGCACAGGAAACATTAACACCCTCGTTTCAGGAGGAACCATGCCCTACTCTCATTTATGGTCGGATCTAAGCACATCGCATAACCTTTATGGGGCTTCAAGTGGAACCTATTCCGTTGTTGTTACTGACTCGAATGGATGCACGGCAACAGCGCAAGAAACCATTTATGATGACCCCGGAACTTTAACCGTAAACAATATTTCAATTACTGACGAAGAATGCGGAAACGCTGGTGGAGGAATAAACATTAGTATTTCAGGTGGAAATCCATCCTATCTTTATTTTTGGTCAAACTCAACCCTAACTGAAGATCTGAACGGAGTTGGTGAGGGAATCTATTCCGTTTTCATTCTTGATTCTCTTGGGTGCACAATTACGCTCGACAACTTAATCGTGACGAATTCTCCTGGGCAATTGCAAGTAGACGCTCTTAATGTGACAGACGAAAATTGTGGGGATGGAGCTGGAAACATCGATTTAATTATTTCTGGAAACGTTGGACCAATTAGCTTTTTATGGTCGAATGGTGAAACAACAGAAGATCTCGGAAATCTATCTTCAGGCATTTATTCAGGAACGGCTACGGATATGAATGGTTGTTCGGTTTCCTTCAGCACGAGCGTTCAAGACAATTCCGGCGGATTAAATATCTTAAGTGACATATCCCATTTATGTGGAAATTCAATAAACAATGGAGCGATTGATGTTTTCATTAATGGCGCTGGTGGAAATGTAACTTACGCATGGTCGAATGGCGAAACAACTCAAAATATTTCAAATTTAACAGCAGGCGCATACACATTAACTGTATCAGACGATAGTACTTGTGCTATCACTGAGACTTTCATTGTCCTGCCAAATGGAATCAGTCCTGAAATTAACAGCACTCTTTTCGAAAATGCATCTTGCGCAACTTGCGAAGACGGTTGGATTGAAATCAATATGGTCTCACCGAACAGTCAAAACACTTTTCTATGGTCCAATGGAGCGACAACCAAAGATCTTGAAAACTTAAACCCTGGCTCGTACGCAGTTGTTATAACAAGTCCTGATGGATGTACAGTTTCTCAACTGTTTGTTATTGAAAACACAGACCCTTATAAAGATGTAACGGAGTGCAATTTCAATTTGTACCCAAACCCATCTGATGGATTGTTTGAGATCAGATACATTCAATGGGGCGATGATACGGTTGAGCTAAAAGTATACGACGCACGAGGCCGGCCCGTTTTCAATGGACTTGCAGATGCCCCTGGCACAAACGGAACAATTCAGCTTGATCTGAGAAATTTCGCTGCTGGAGTTTATTTCTTGCACTTGACTCCTGAATGCGGAAAAGCGGTGTATCGATTGGTTATTCAATAAAAACGTTCGAATTTCGAGCCGAATACTGAACTGAATACTAAGTATCGCGAAGTCGTAAAATAAAAAATCGAGTACAGCTATATCAACTGCACCCGATTCTTGTTCATGTAAACTTGTTTGGTGGTAGATGTATCAACCAAGTATTACAAAGCTGTCGATCCTATTCATAATTACTTAAGAATAATAACATGACCGACAAATATTTTACTGTCCGATGAATCTTTCAATCCAGCAAGGATTTTCCAAGTATACGCTCCATCCTGAACTTGAAAGTCCTGTCCAGCGAAAGTTCCGTCCCAACCGACTTGCATGTCGTGTGATTCGAAAATTAAATCTCCCCAACGATTGAAAATATACAAGGTGTAATCATCTTCATCGAAGCCTTCCATCACCGGTTTAAAAACTTCATTCACTCCGTTGTGGTCTGGCGTAAATGAATTCGGAACGTAAATCGTGTAGTCTTGAAACACGTGAATGTACTTCACCGCCTGCCCTGGACATCCTTCCGCTGAATAAGCGGTTAAAGTGATTTCGTATTCACCAGCTTGGTCCATTGGAAACGTATGCGTTGGTTCAAATTCATTGCTAAAGGCTGATCCGTCACCAAAATCCCATTCATATGTCGTTGCTCCAGTTGTCAGGTTCTCAAATCCAGTTACAGGGTTCAAAGTCGTTAAAGACATGTCCAAGATTCTGAAATTTACCACTGGCGCCTTGTGCACTGTTACGTTGGCATTCGCTTCTGAAGAACACCCATTTACCCCAACTCCTGATACTGTGTATAATCCTGAATTGATTGGATAGAAAGGCACTCCGTCTTGTATTCCGCCTGACCAAGAGTAAGACACGGCACCTTGGCCCTCCAAAACAACCTCATCACCTTCGCAAATTATTGCATCGTTTGCTGCAACCAAAGGATTCGCAAGCACCTCAATGCGAACCATATCGCTTGCTGTACAGCCTGTTGCCAATGAATCATAGACAATGTAATCTACAATTCCGACAAGTTGTTGAAAAGGAGTTCCATTAATTACGCCATTGCTCCAGTATAAATTTGGACTTCCTACAGCGTTCAACACCACCAAATCACCATCACAAATCGATTGATCCATTCCGGCAGAAACAACAGGATTTGGATGAACAACTACCGAAACGGTATCTGAATTATCGCAAAGTAGAAGATCCGTTCCAGTTACGATAAATGCATATTGTCCAACAGCGAGTACAAAAGGCACACCGTCAACAATACCGCCTGACCATAAATAATTTGTTGCTCCAGCCCCGCTCAAAGTAACCGGTGTTCCTTCACAAACTTCTTGATCTGGACCTGCAATGACATTTGGTAAAGCATTAACGGTAACATCAACTTGGTCTGTATTCACACAGCCATTGGCGTCTGTACCCGTGACAGTATAAGTTGTCGTTCCTGGGATTTGAGTAAATAAAACTCCATCTGTGATTCCATTGTCCCAAGCATACGTTGCAGCGCCTGCTCCATTCAAAACCAACTGTGCGTTTTCACATTCGGCAAAATCTGGACCCGCTGAAACTACAGGAAGTGCATTTACAATGACATCAACTTGATCCGAATTGGAACAACCATTTGCATCCGTTCCTGTCACTGTATACGTTGCAACTCCAGGCGCTTGAATAAATGGAACAGCGTCAATAACTGCATTGTCCCAAACATATCCTGTCGCGCCGGAACCTGTCAACGTCACTAGTGTTCCTTCACAAACTTCTTGATCAACTCCAGCGCTTACGAGCGGTTGTGGATTCACGATCACGTCGACTTGATCTGAATTTTCACAACCATTCGCATCGGTTCCGATTACCGTATATGTAACCGTCCCAACACCTTGAACAAATGGGAAGCCATCCATGACACCATTGTCCCAAGCGTACGCCACAGCTCCTGCTCCCGTTAAGGTAACAGCAGTTCCTTCGCAAACTTCTTGATCCACTCCAGCGACAACCACTGGAAGTGCATTAACAGTAATATCAACTTGATCCGTATTTATACAACCATTCGCATCCGTTCCAATTACGGTATATGTCGTTGTTCCTGGAATTTGAACAAACGCAATTCCATCAATTACGCCATTGTCCCAAGCATAAGTTGAAGCTCCCGCACCGTTCAATACCAAGGGGTTGTTTTCACAATCAGAAAAATCCGGACCTGCCGAAACTACTGGAAGTGAATTTACAATTATATCAACTTCATCCGAACTGGAACAACCGTTTGCATCTGTTCCAATCACTGTATATGTCGTTGTGCCTGGCGCTTGAATAAATGGAACGCCATCATTAACTGAATTGTCCCAAACGTATGCCAATGCTCCAGAACCTGGCAATGTCACAAGCGTTCCTTCACACACTTCTTGATCGACTCCGGCGTCTACGATTGGCTGCGGATTCACGGTCACGTCGACTTGATCTGAATTCTCACAACCATTCGCATTGGTTCCGATTACGGTATATGTAACTGTTCCAACGCCCTGAACAAATGGGAAGCCATCCGTGACACCATTGTCCCAAGCGTACGCCGCAGCTCCTGCCCCAGTTAAGGTGACAGCAGTTCCTTGGCAAACCGTTTGATCGATTCCAGCGACTACCACTGGAAGCCCATTAATTGTTACTTGAAATTCAATTGAATCGGCACAACCATCGGCAGATTCAACATACAACTGAACCGTATAAACTCCTGGCGTTGTATAAACATGGCTTGGAAGAAGATACGTTCCTGTTGTGTTGAGAACGGCAGCAATTGAACCGGTTCCAATCGGTGACACAATACCATCTCCAAAGTCCCATCGATATCCCGTTATTAGGCCTGGAATTGGAATTGTTGAAGCATCCGTAAAGTGAATCGTATCTCCCACACAAATTGTATTCGTATTGGAAATGAAACTTGCTGTTGGAGATGGGTTTTCATCAATCGTAACATCAAGGGTAAGTGAACACCCTCCGCCTTGGAACGGTGTTAATGTACATGAATACGTTCCTCCGACAGAAACCCAAGTTGTTTGGGTTGTTGCGCCATTGCTCCATAAATAACTAGCAGCACCAAGAGGAGCTGAAAGCAATGAAGAATCGCCTGCACAGATAATTGTACTAGACGGTATAATTTGATCCACGGCACATGAAGCGTCAACATAAGCATATCCAAAATGACCTGTAAGTGAGCAATCGCCCGTTGTGAATTCTATGGTTACGTTTTGGCCGATATAGCCGATGAGGTTTGTGAACACAGTTTCCCAATCCTTGTATAGAACAAGTGTACCGCCCCAATTCGTGGTTTGATAATCTGGCGCGCTGGCTGCATCTGCGATAACAGAATACTCACCACAAGGAACACTATTTCCTAAAGAATCAATTACACGAACTGTAAAATAAGGAAGTTGATTTAAGCCGTGTCCATTCGGTGATTCGAAAATAACAGCATAACTATACGTGAATAAAAAATTGCTTGAATCGACTAAGAATGTTTGTTTCATTCGGGCGGCTCTTGCTCCTACTCCTACCCCATTTCCCAATCGAACGGAGAACGCTCCACTCAAAGGATCAACTCTGGAAATTCCCGTTACAGGATCCATTCCAGCTCCAAAAACAGTGTGATACGGTCCTGGACCAACGCCAAATTCATTCACAAAACTATACGGTGCTGATCCATCGACATCACCTCTAGTCAATGTCCAACCAGTGAGATCACCTGTTTCAAAATCCATATTTTCACAAGGACCATCGGCAGCAGATGTTTCATTCGGAACTCCTCCAGACGGGATGCCAAGTTTTCCATTTTGAACGTCGATAACCCACGCATCAAATGCTACTTTGAATTCTTCATCTGTAATTCCTTGAGTACTAAGAATTCGATCGTGAACAGCGGAATGAAATTCTTGATACCGCATATCTATGAAATCCAACAAGGGTTGATTCTGGTAATCGATTTCTGATAAACCAAGTACAGTTTCAACCTGATGAAGACTCTTTTCTTCGAACAGATGTTCAATTTGTGAATGTGAGTGTTGGGCATTTAATGTACTCGTACATATAAACAGCCCAAAAATGAGTGTGAAATATTTCATAGTAGCAGAATTAAATGGATGACTACTTATAAAACGTCCGCTAAACCGTTTAGTTGCTACATGCTTATTATGCATGCATTTAGGTCGATGCAACTTTCAAAGACAGTTTTTCGTCATTCATCTATAATAAAATGAATTACATCTACACTTTTATTTATTGTGTACGCATATCTTTATCTTCTCGTATTATCCCTTTTAGGGCTGTCAATTATCAAAATTAGCTTTAACATGAATATTTTAATGCTTCAATTTCTCGATATTTGCCCAAAATCAATAAAATGGGTTGAACGGTTTTCATTGAAAACGAAGATTCATTAAATTTCAGGTATAAATATGAGAACCTTGATCAAACTTTTAGTCATTGCAGTGTTAGTCGTAGTTTCTAGCTCTTTTAAGGTTAAACCTCCTCCAGCGACGTATACTATTTCGATTAAGATCACGAACATCCGAAATAAAAAGGGAAAAATTCAGCTTCAATTGTATCGCACTCAAAAGGCATTCAAAGCAGAGAACCCTTATAAAACCTTCCGCATTTCTAAGAGTGATGTAACTGGGAAAACGCTCAATTTCAAAATAACGGGACTTGAGCCGAACCATTATGGCCTTGCATTGTTGGATGATGAAAACAGCAATAAGAAAATGGATTACGGATTGGTTTACCCGAAAGAAGGTTTTGGCTTTTCAGATTATTACCATACGGCATGGTCGAAACCGACCTTTTACCAATTCAAGCTGTATTTAAATACGGACAAATCGGTGAAGATGAAAATTCGCTACATGTAAACTAAAGACCATGAAAAATTTAATCGTTTTTGGATTCCTAATTCTAAGCAGCGCACTCTGCGCACAAAACGGATCAATTCAATTCAGCACAGAACCAATCGATCCTGACGCAGATGTTAGAGCAACAATTGACGCGATGTTCACTGGAATGAGAACGGGAGACAGCTCGATGGTTGCAAATGTGTTTCACAAAGACCTTCGTTTAATGAGTTCTTACGTTACTAAAAAAGGAGAGCCGAAGATTCACGTTGGAAGTTCAACGGAATTCAAAACAGCGGTTGGAACACCCCACGATGCCATTTGGGACGAAAGAATCTCCAACGTCATCATTCAAAGAGATGATAATCTTGCACAAGTTTGGATGGATTACAGCTTTTACCTCGATGACAAATTCAGCCATTGTGGTGTGAATTCCTTTCAGCTGATCAATTTGAAAGACGGTTGGAAAATAATTTCAATTACAGATACTCGAAGAAGTACAAATTGCGCTGAATGATTTCAACCGATATTGGCTGGGCGTCATTTTACAACGATGCATCGACAGACTTCTCCTTAGAATTTCAAACGGAAATGGCCAACCAGTTAATGGGTCGGTTCAATGCCATGGTAGGAATCGAAAACTTTGCGACGGATAAAGAATTCATGCTGTTTATTGGATTTCATGAACTAAAAACGATTTATCAAGACGGATATGCATTTGCAGTCGTTGAAATAATCTCTCCGAATTCGTTTACGAAAAGTCTAACTACCTACTGGAAATCAAGTGATAATGAGAATATCATGAATTCTGAATCAGTCAATTCGGAAAACATAGAATTCGGTTGGTGTGCTGATTTCGAAACAGAATACTTCAAAAGTTTTGCCAAAAAAAATATAGTTAGTCACATTAATGGGCAAAAGTTAAACTTTAAATTTATTCCAGATCTACAACTTTTTCCAGATCTGAATATCCACTATGAATTCACAATTGAGCCGGAAAAAGATCAAATCGACCTGATAATAAATTTGTTAAAAGAATGCTTTGCTGAAGCGTATATATCTGACGTTTCTAAATATGAAAACAAGTATTCAACAATGCTTGATTTTCAAGGAACTGAAGTGGATAAAGGCGTGAAGCAAATAGAATTATTTGTTCAGAAATTAAATTCAAGTGACTTGACCGGAGTTATTGAATCAATTACGATTAAATAAATCCATAAAATTACTGAACAGTAATTGTCACTTCTTTTTGCTCTACCTCTCCAGCACCATCCACTACAGTGCTAATAATCATGTAAGATCCTTGTTCGATATTCGTGTATTGGATATGATCTCCACCTCCAGATATTGACCCTGAATTATAGCTCCAATAATACTTTACTTGAGTTCCCGTGACATCAGCTGTACTTCCAACATCTCCACCTGGACTCATCGTTGAACTCGATGAAAACAGGCTTTTGAATACCAGTGGTTGATATTCCTCATCGACTTGTTTTTTGCACGATGAAAGTGACAAAAGAACAAGCAATGGCAGTAATATGATGTAATAGTTTTTCATAACCTCTTGTTTTAATTGTAACGGATCAATTAACAATTGGTTTCAGACACCTTGCAGGGCGAAT
>JAWUWJ010000082.1:0-20433 GCA_034111925.1 Crocinitomicaceae bacterium | reverse complement strand
ATCAATAAAATCAATTATGGAATTTATCTCACAAAAATTAGACGATTACGTTTGCGCTCATACAGCGGAAGAACCAAAAATTCTTTACGATTTAAACCGTGAAACGCACATGAATGTTTTACGTCCTAGAATGCTCAGTGGACATTTTCAAGGCCGAGTTTTGAGTATGCTTTCAAAAATGATCAAACCAAACGATGTTTTGGAGATAGGAACGTACACAGGGTATTCTGCGCTTTGTTTCGCCGAAGGTTTAGCGGAAAACGGCCACATTGTTACCATTGATAAGAATGAAGAGCTGGAAGACTTGGTGAATGAATACGTGGAAAAATCAGGATACAAAGATCAAATCAAATGTGTAATTGGCGATGCGATGGAAATTATCCCTGGACTCAAGCGAGAATTTGACATTGTCTTTATCGATGCCGACAAATCAAACTACTTGAATTACTACAATATGGTGATTGATAAAGTGCGCAAAGGAGGATACATCATCGTTGATAATGTCCTTTGGTCGGGTAAAGTTCTTGAAGAAGCTGAAGAAGAAGATCTAGACACAAAGGTTCTCATTCAATTGAATGATGTGATTCACAATGATGATCGAGTAGAAGAGGTTCTTCTCCCAATCCGTGATGGTCTTATGATTGCCCGCGTAAAATAAAAGCAAAAAAAATGGAGCATCTCGGTTTCCCGAAATGCTCCATCATCTAAAATTTATTGAGCGACTTATTGAAGTTGCTTTCTCATTTCCATATCTGCTGCTTTCTTAGCAAGCACCTGGTGCATGATTGTTACATTATTATTATACTCAGTTGCTTTGTTGAATGCCTCTTCAGACTTCGCATATTCTGCCAGTGCGAAATAAGCCAATGCAATGTCGTAATACGCTCCAGACGTAACGCTTTTGTCAACTCTAGCTTTTCTGTTTTCTGGATCAGACTCTTCTAAATCAACTTCCCAAGCCGCAATCGCTGCTTTCAAATTTGCTTCATTCGGTGCAGTACAAGCTTCTTTAAGAGCGTCAGTTGCTGCGTTGAATTCTGGGTACTCATATTTCTTCTCTTTAATCATGATCCCTCTCATTTGGATTGTCTTCTGAAGTGTACAGAAAACGTCATCCAATTTTTTATTGAGCTCATTAACGGTCGATGTCGTAATTGTTCTACGAATACTAACTCTTTCAGATTTGTAAAGATTGTTCGCAGCATCTGCGCTTATATTACTCGATTTATTAATTTGTTTCGTCGCACCAATCTCATCTGTATGGATTGTATTTCCTTCCATATCATAAATCATTACAGCTGTTTTGTACGTGTAATACCCCTTGTACGTATAAGTATAAGTCGTTGTTTTAGTTCCGTCTTTATTTGTTCGAGTGTTTGTTTGGCGATCGTAATCTGGAGTTCCAAATGTCGTTGGGTAAACCGTGTACTTTACAACGAACGTCGCATTCTGTCTGTTCATTATTTTTTGATGACCTGTTAAGTTTGATGCTGCCTGAACTTCATCTACCTTATAATTATCATTACTCGGTACACTCGCCTCAACAAAGTATGATTCCAATTCAGATAACGCCAAGTTTGATGGTGTCTGAGTATATGTGAAATCGCCAAAAGTTTCCTTTTGAATTTTTTGAGCTACAGCAGTTGAACTCAACGCTACAATAGCTCCTAGGAATAATAGTATTTTCATGGTGTAGGTGTTATTTGTTTCTTTTTTCTCAGCGGTTTCGCTGAATTTTCAATTAGTAACTCGCTAAGATAAGACATATCCTTGGTATTGGATGAATGAAAACCGTTAAATGATTGTTATCATGAATGTTGGGCGAAATTCATTTAAAGCGGGCGAATGACATTTTAACCAATTGGAACAGAACTTATAAATGCTCTAAAATATCCTCAACTGATGCTCTTTTCTTATAACTATGGTCAAAGTGCCGCCAAACAATTACACCTTCTTTATTAATTATAAACGTTGCGGGTACTGGCAATAACGTTGTTTCATTCGAATGTGAATTTTCGAAATCAGCACCTATGAAATTGTATTTTTTTGTCTGTGACTTTGTGGGTTTAAAAAGTACATCGAATGCTTTTGCTATGGTGTAATTTTGATCATGTAGCAGCGTGAATTTCGCATCACTCTTTTTTGCGCTCATTTGTAAATGTTCTTGATTTTCAGGAGAAACGGCGATTACGGTAGCTCCTTTGGCTTTTAATCTCTCAAGATTGTCTTGAAGTTTACTCAAATGCTTAGAGCAATATGGACACCATTGCCCACGATAAAAAATCAAAACAACAGAACCTTTTTCCAAAGCATCTCCCAAAACAAAAGTACTGTCGTACTGATCAGTCGCAGTGAACATTTCAACCGTATCACCAACCTGCAATCCTCTTGTTTCTTCAACTTGAAGTGAATCTTGAGAAAATCCATTCAGCGAAATCAATACGATTGTTACAAAAAGGAAACGCATCATATTCTGTAATTTTTAACCGATAATTTATGATTCATCTTTCCCTATTCGCGATTTAATACTCCGATCCAGCAACATCCCAAGGAAAATGGACAGGATTACATAGCCCATGAAGTAATACAATCCGAAAAGTACTTTTGCATCCATCTCAACGCCCGGGCTCATATTGGCAAAGCTTAAAAAGGCCAAGAAAGCACTGACAACAAATACATCTGCCATACTGAATTTAGCGATGTAGGACAAGAATTTTCGGAAGCGTTTGGCTTTTGTCACTCCAAGTAATAACATGAGTAGCGTTGATATTAATTTAATTGCTGGAACGACTATACTAAAGGTTCCAATTGCCACAGCAACAGGCTTGTTGTTGTGTTTCCAAAGAAGCGTTATGACGTCCATAATCCCTTTGTTCTGGTAATAGAAATACGTTCGGCCAGGAAAAACCTTGTCAAACCCAATCGGGTTATCGCGGTTTTCATTCAAAAATGCTTCTCCTTCTGCGAGGTATTCTTGAGCACCACCAGTGACAGTTTGAACTTCATTTGCTGTTCTAGGTCCAATTCCGGGAACAATTCGAACGAGGTCGACCACTTTGTGAACATCACCCATAAATGCATTTACTTCAGCCATGTATTCGACAGCTCCGTTAAAGTAAGGAATGTCATCTGGATGCACGTACACCTTAATCGTCATCTCTTCCTTAAAAGCAGACATCTCCAGAATGGGGTTCATGACACCTTGGCCCAAGAGGACAATTGAGATAAAAGAAATGGCAAAAGTCAATCCAAAATAAATCCGCTTTTTGGCGTAAAAAGCCACAATTAGAATAAAGAAAGCCAAGCAAGTGTAAAGCAAGTAATATCCATACGTGTTGGCTTTTTCATAATGAGCATCCGACTCTTTCATCACAACATCGAGTTTCGCTTTTTTCTCATCCCAAGCATCTTTTGAAAATACCCAATCCCTGAAGGACAAAAGGCGGTCATTGAAATTCAAAATTTCAGAAACTTTGATTTTCTCTTCTTTAAATTTATTCGATTCTTCGACACTTTTATTAATGAATATGAACGATACGATTAAAAAGACAAGAGCCAATCCGAGGCCGGGTAAACTATATAATTTTTTCATTTTGATGATTTTCGGCTATTCGTGAACTGATTATTAGCTGAGGCTAATGTCATTAAAAGTAGCAAAAAGTACAAGAGTGGAATCGAATTTTTGTTTTTCCAAGTCAGCGAACTCAGAATTCAATCAACAAATTGTAATTTCACATTAAAGAATTTAGATTATGATTGATTTTAGAAGCGATACAGTAACGAAACCTACCAAAGCAATGCTCGACGCCATGTTTACTGCTGAAGTTGGAGATGACGTTTTTGTAGAAGATCCAACGGTGAATGAATTGGAGGCTTATGCTGCTGATTTATTTGGAATGGAAGCGTCGCTTTATTGCTCGTCTGGAACGCAAACAAATCAAATTGCAATTAATGTTCACGTTCAACCTGGTGGAGAAATAATCACCAATGTTGAAAGTCACATTTACAAATACGAAGGAGGAGGAATTGCGAAGAATACTGGCGCTTCGGTTCGATTGATTCATGGCAACAGGGGCCGATTGACTTTAAATGATGTCAAGCAATGGATCAACCCAGATGATGTTCATTTCCCCGTAACGCAACTCGTTAGTTTAGAAGATACTTCCAACCGTGGAGGAGGAGCTATATATGATTTTGAAGAGATTAAAAGAATCGGCGCTTTTTGTAGAGAAAACAATTTGCCACTTCATTTGGATGGAGCACGTTTGATGAATGCAATGGTCGAAAACGGCGTTGACATAAAGGAATACGCCGCTGAGTTTGATTCAATTTCATTGTGTCTTTCAAAAGGTTTGGGCGCTCCCGTAGGATCTGTTTTAATTGGAAAGAAAGACTTTATTAAGAAATCACGTCGGGTGCGGAAAGTGTTTGGTGGAGGAATGCGCCAAGCGGGAATCATCGCCGCAGGTGGACTTTATGCCTTGAAAAATAACGTTGAACGTTTACGAGAGGATCACAAACATGCGCGAGCCCTTGAGGCAACGTTATTGGAATTGGAATGGGTGAAAGATGTTGTTCCAGTAGATACAAACATTGTTGTCGCACTTCTTCAAGATGAAGAGAAAAGAGATATATTGATTCATAAAATGGCAGAGAAAGAAGTTAAAGTCATGGCATTTGGGCCTGGAATGATTCGTTTTGTAACGCACCTTGACATTTCAGAATCTCAAATCGATGAAACAATAGAAGTGATTAAATCAATTTGAAAAAAATAGGCTACATATTATTTTTAGTACTCTTATCTGCCTGCACAGAGCGGAAGGAGAAAATTATTGATGCATCTGATATTATTCCGCAATCGAAAAGAAATTACGACAAAGTGCAGGATGAAATGGATACAGGAGATTCTACTCGTGGAATTAGAGCGTTGTTCAATGGAAACGGAATTGAAGTGGATTCATTGATTTATTCGGATCAAAAGCAATTTCCAGATCGATTTGGTCCAAAAGGCAGCGAGAAATACAAAATTTCAAATTCAGAAGAATCGTTTGAATATTACAATTGGACTTTTAAAGATTCTGTGAAAACGGTCAACGCATTTTACAATTGGGTGGATATGTTTGAAGTGGACCAATTGGGTGATGAGGTTAATTTTCAAAGAGAACCCATGTGTATTATGGTTGGAGATACAAGTTTAATTTTCATTTCTGGGAGTGCCATTTCTATTGATACTTGGATCGATTATCACAAGGCAATAGGCTTTGACGAAGAATGGCATTATTTGGTACAGCAAAAGCTTGGCTCTCGAGCAAGATGGTTTACCTTTGCAGACGGCGAAAAAGTCAGATTTAAAAGCAGCACATTATGAAATTTGTAAACAGAGGATACCTTTCAGTGAAACCAACCAAATTATTTGTGGATTGGGCAAATAAAAATGATGAAGATTTCAACGCATTGGCTGATTCTGAACCGTCTATTTATCTTATTGAAGAAGATTTCTACGACGATGAGCCTGTTTTGAAAAGCCATTTTAAAAAGGTATTCAAGAATGAACTTTTAGCTGTTTCAGAAGATGATTCAACATATCCCGAAATCAAATTTGAAATTTTCAATGAATGGTTTGATGTTCAATTGGGAGGATCTGTTTTCGATACGCAAGAAGGAGGGTTGAACGCGGACTAATTTAAAAGTTATGAATGATGAATTAGAAGTGATGAGTTGTGGATTCTAACGTCTAACTTCCAATATCCAATATCCAATATCCAACATCTAATATCTATCTCTCCTAACACTTCTCAATCAACACAGCATTGTAATAAGAAGCATCCAATGAAACATCTTTTGTAACCCAATCCGGTTTTTCAAAAATTTCATCTTCAGAGTCAAGTTCTATCTCTGCTAGAGTCAAACCTTTCAGTTTTCCTTCAAAAACATCAACTTCCCAGATGTGTTTTCCCATTGGTATCTCGTATCGGTACTTTCGAATGTGCTTCGTTGAAAACTGTTCGATCATTTCTTCAGCGTCCGAAATTGGAATTTCATATTCAAACTCCGAACGACTCACACCAGTCGTTTTCCCTTTAATCGTTAGAAAGGCCGATGTTCCTTTGATGCGAACTCGCACTGTTACTTCCTTGGATTTGTGAATGTATGTCTGAACAATCAACGATGGCTCGGGCTTGCTTAAAGCGTTCCATTTTTCCTCATTAACGAGAAACTTATATTCAATTTCTATTGCCATTATCCCATGGCTCCTTCAAAACCGAATTTCTTCCCCTTCACTTTCAAGCGAAGAGAAGCAAGAATTTCTTGATCGCCTCTTTTCAATTTGAAGATGTACGTACAATCTGAAGTCCCTTTCAATGATATAACTTCTATAATTTCAATTTTAGTTATTTCGCTAATCTTAAAATTCAAATACTTGTCTGTATCCGACAAATCTTGACCACTAAACAATTCATTGACCAACTGTTCCTTGTTTCCTTCAAGAAATGCCAATTGTGCTTTCCTGTAAGTTTTGTCCAGATATTTCATTGTCTTCTTTTCGCTATGATCCGCAACAGCTGTGACAAATTTATTGGCAAAAGCGATTTGCTTGTCACTTATTTCCTGAGCAAATCCAGTGATGGAAATAGCAATAAAAGATAGTGCGATAATTAATGATCTCGTTTTCATGAGACCAATATAACGCATTAAACTAAGATTTCAGCTATCTTCGCTCCGTGAAAATATTCTTAACATACGACTACGAATTGTTCTTTGGTGAACATTCAGGATCAGTCGAAAAATGCATGCTTGAGCCAACTGAAGATTTATTCAATTTGGCGAAAGGAAAAGACGTCTTTCTGACTTTTTTCGTTGATGTAGGATATTTAATTCAAGCAGAAAAATACCCAGAATTGCAAAGTGAGCTTCAATCTGTTAAAGATCAAGTTCAGCAGATGATCGCACTTGGACACGACGTTCAACTGCACATTCATTCGCATTGGGAGAAGGCCGTTTACGAAAATGGCAAGTGGTCGATGAATGTCGAAGGCGTTTATAAATTGTCAGATTTTCAGCAATCGGATAGTGATGAAATTGTACGGTCATACAAATCCTATTTGGAAAAATTGATTGGTCGATCCGTCACTGCATTTAGAGCTGGAGGTTGGTGTATTCAACCCTTCGAGCATGTTGCAGGTGTGTTTAAAGAAGTCGGAATTAAAATCGATAGCAGCGTAATCACAGGAGACTTTATGGCGACCAATGAATATTCTGTTGATTTCCGAGAAGCGCCGTCAGATTCTAAGTACACATTCAGAAATGATGTATGCATTAAGGACGACGGTGGCGATTTTATTGAGTATCCAATTTCTTCATTGCGCTATAGTCCTTTGTTCTTTTGGAGATTGTATATCCTTGGTAGGTTGAAACCAGCGCAACATAAAATGATTGGCGACGGAAACTTCATTAGCCAAGGTGGAAGAAAAAAACGCGTTTTAAGAACATTTACAATTGGCCATATTTCATCCGACGGATATTACGCGAGTAAATTGGAGTCCGGTTTAGAGAAGTCGATGAATATGGAGCACGATGAAATGGTTGTGATTGGTCATCCAAAAGGGAATACGAAATTTTCGATAAAAAGCCTCGCGAAATTTATAAACAAGAATCATAAGAAACATCAATTCATAACGTTTCAAAAAGAGTCGTGAAAATAGTAGAACGCAAAAATATTGATTTAGTCCTTTGGGAGAATCTGCCTTACAAGCAGGGGATCAGTGCATCGGTATTCACAAAATCGTGGTACTTGGATTCTGTGGCGGAAAATTGGTGTGTTCTAGTCAATGACGATTACTCGCGTGGAATCGCGCTACCGTATTCGAAAAGAGCAGGAGTAGAAGTTCTATACAGCCCAATTTTCGGAAGGTATTCTGAATTGATTGGAGAATTCACGGATGAAGAATTGACGCTGGTTAAAGAACGGTTTAAAGTAATTGAATTTGCGTGCCGTCAGGAATTGTTTGACAAACCCGAAGAAAAAATCTATCAAGTGATTAGTGATTTTGAAAGCCGTAAATTGGGAAGTCAAGCCAAACGGTCTTTGAAAAAGGCAGAGAAGAGCGGATTTAGTGTTGTTCTCACAAATGATTATTCAAATGTGCTCACCAAAGTAAAGGAAGAGCTCAACCATAAATTCACAGGAGTTACTGAGAAGTCGTTGAATGCTTTGGAGCAACTTTTTGGAAACGCGAAACAAGCGGAAGCTATAAAAGTGTTCAACGTTGTTGGCGACGGCAACTTGGGTGGCATTGTTTGCTTTGAATCAAAAGATCAGTTGCTTTACGTTAAAGGCGCAGTTGACAGCAAAACAAAGGCCAATGGAGGAATGTATTTGGCGTTAAATAGCGCAATTGAATACGCCAAAGAACACCAACTTAAATTTGACTTCGGCGGATCGAATGTTGAAGGCGTTAAACGATTCAATTACAATCTTGGAGGTGTTGATGAAGTGTATTTCATGCACGTTCAAAATAACGGTCCAGCTTGGTTTAAACTTGCCAAAAGGTTAAAGGCGCGTTTAATTGATCGATGAATTGAGTATAAATCCTAGGATCGACCTCTGAAACCATCGAAAATATTAAATTTGTTCATGCTTCTTCCAAAATCAAACACGCCCCGTTGGATTATCATCTTAGGTGATATCGTACTGTCGTTATTGGCTTTGTTTGTTGCATATCTAATTCGTTTTGATCTTGAGGCGAAAGAAGAATTGATTCAATCGGAATGGGATATCCTTTCAAAGTCGATTGGATTTTACATCGGAATTAAATTGGTCGTATTCTATCTTTTCAAAATTCACAAAGGCCTTATTCGACATACATCTACGGAAGATTTTACACGAATTGTAAAAGCAACTTTGGTCAGTTCAACGCTTTTTGGAATTGCTGGATTGTTGAAATATCATTACATCGATGGCGCCTATTTATTCCCGACTTCAGTTCTAATTGTGGAACTTTTCTTTTCTACTGCATTTATCGTTGGCTCTCGATTTGTCATCAAGTTGATCCACATGGAATCGACGAAAAGTAAAGATGTTGATGAGGTTGTTTTGATCTACGGAGCAGGAATTTCAGGACTGATCACGAAAAGAACGATTGAGAAAGACCAGACGACAGCGTATCGAATTGCCGGTTTCATTGACGATAACAAAAAGCAATCTGGAAATCGCCTGGAAGGAATTACGATTTATCATTCATCTGAATTGGAAAAGGTGATTTCTGACAAAAGCGTAACAGAGCTAATTATCGCGATTCAAGCTCCTGACGAATTGAAGAGAAAGGAAATTGTTGAAATTTGTTTAGCGAATGGAGTCACCGTTCAAAAAGTGCCGAGCGCTAAAAGCTGGATCAACGGTGAGTTTTCAGCGAAACAGATTTCCAAAATTAAGATTGACGATTTATTAGGCCGCAAGCCAATTGTGTTGGATGAAGACAAAATCGCATCTGAATTGTCGAATGAAATTATCCTTGTTACTGGAGCAGCCGGATCAATCGGAAGCGGTATGGTTCGCCAAATCGCAAAGTACAACCCAGCCAAGCTTATTTTATTGGATCAAGCTGAATCTCCTTTGTACGATCTTCAAAACGAAATCACAAACGAATTTCCCAATCTAAAGTTCGAAGCTGTAATCGGCGATATTAGAAGTCGTGATAGAATGAAAAACGTCTTTACTTCGTTTAAGCCGAAATACGTTTTTCACGCCGCGGCATACAAACATGTTCCTTTGATGGAAGGCAATCCGTCCGAGGCTGTGCTGACAAATATTCTTGGAACGAAGAATCTAGTTGACTTAGCCAACGAATTCAAAGTTCACAAGTTCGTTATGATTTCAACGGATAAAGCTGTGAACCCTACGAATGTAATGGGCGCTTCCAAACGGATTGCAGAAATTTACGCGCAGTTTTCAAATGATTCTGACACGAAATTCATTACAACGCGGTTTGGAAATGTACTCGGATCAAATGGTTCAGTGATTCCACTTTTTCAACGTCAATTGGATCAAGGCGGACCTTTAACCGTTACAGACGAAAGAATAACGCGTTTCTTTATGACAATTCCTGAAGCTTGCCAATTGGTATTGGAGGCAGGAACGATGGGAGAAGGAAGCGAAATTTTTGTGTTTGACATGGGAGAATCAGTGAAGATCATTGATCTCGCTAAGAAAATGATTCAGCTTAGTGGAATGGAATTGGGTAAGGATATTGAAATTAAAATCACGGGATTGCGTCCTGGAGAGAAATTATACGAAGAGTTATTGGCAAAGGAAGAGAATACTTTGACAACGCACCATCCGCAGATTTTAAAAGCAAAAATGCGCGGAGAAGAAAGCGATCAGATTTCAAAAATTGTTGATTTGATTGAGTTGTTCGGTGCTCAAGATAATGATGAAATGGTGAAGCGAATGAAAGCTATCGTTCCAGAATTTATCAGTAATAATTCTCAATTCGAAAAATTAGATGTTTAATGCTGAAGCCAGTTAAAATTCAAGTTCGTTTTTCCGATTTAGATGTGTTAGGTCACGTTAACAACAACATCTATTTAAGTTATTTTGAAATTGCTCGGGTTCATTATTTTGGTCAAATGCTTGGTAAGGATTGGGATTGGACGAAGAACAGTGTGATTCTAGCGAAGAATAATGTTGAATATTTGAAACCCGTTCTTTTAAGTGATGAGCCTTACGTGACGATAATTGCAGATAAAATAGGAACGAAAAGTTTTTCTCTGAACTATGAATTGCACGTAAATGACACTTTGCATACAACGGGAGGTTCAACATTGGTTTGCTTTGATCCCTCAAAAAATGAAACGATTTCGATTCCAGAAGTTATGAAAGAAGAACTTCTTAAGTTGAAATGAAAAGTTAGGAATAGCTTTTGCTATTAGAGCTTTGGTTAACCAAATAAAATAAAAATTATGAAATACATCATTGGGCTTTTAATATTGATTGGATTTTCGTCTCAAGCGAACGCTCAGTTCGGAGATGAAGGAATAGTAAAGGAGGTCGATTCTTGTTATTTCAGATGGGCTACAATCCAAGATGGAGGGACAATGAAGCGCGTTCGGATGTCTAAGAACCAAATTAGATACGCCGAATGGGAATGTGGACAGACGATTGGCATGATTGATTGCAATAGCGACTTATCATTTGATGAAGCATCGAATACTGTTTACAAAAAGCAAACGGATATCTCTCGTGTGGATGGAGCAAACAAGCCTTTTACAGGAACATGTGAATCGTGTCACATGAACGGAAGAATCGAACGGAAAGTAACGTTTGTCAACGGAAAGGAAAATGGAAAGGATACGACGTATTACGAAACGGGATGTCCTCAAGTAATAAGATCATTGGTAAATGGTGTTGAACACGGTCAATGGTTGTTTATGTATGACAGTACTGAGTTTTTGGCTTGGGAAATGAATTATTACATGGGCGAAAAAGAAGGCGTTCAAAAATTCTTTGCGAAGCCAGAAAACGTGAGTAAAACGGACCACGACATCAAATACCGTTCAGATACAACGAAAATTGAACATTATAAGGCTGGTATTTTACATGGCGTTAAGAAAACCTATTATAGAAGAGGACGAGATGGAGTTGGAGGATCACTTAAGCGCGAGGTGAATTATAAGAATGGAGTTTTTGATGGCTACTTTAGAATTTACAATTTAGAGCGCGTAATCATTGAAGAACTCAATTATAAAGAAGGTAAGAAAGATCAGCAATGCCAATATTTTTACGACGATGGTAAGCTTTTGAGAACTGAAAGTTGGAATGAAGGAGTTAAGAATGGTGAATTTAAAACATTCTATTACCAAGGACACATTCAAGTTTCTGAGAATTATAAGAAAGGTAAAAAAGAAGGATGGTTCGATGTTTTTTATCCAGATCAAAGCGCAAAATCACGTGCACTTTATAAAAAGGATGTACTTTTGGAGGAACATAGATACGACGAGCATGGACGCGAAACGTATTCATTTGGAACTCCAACTGGAAACGCAAACGAAGACGACGAAATGCCAACTACTGAGAAAAAGAAGAAAGTTAAAAAACCAAAAAAAGAAAAAAAGCAATAACGCCAGAGATCTGCTTAATTGGAAGTTATGAATTATAGGATGAGAAACTTTAATGCCTAAATTCCAATATCCAATATCCAATATCCAATATCAAAAACAAATAACAATCAATCTACAACACCTTTACAATTAAAAAATTATGAAAGAATTAGAAAAAATGCTAGGAATGAGTTCTGGTAGTTTAAACTCAGTACTGGTTGATGCCGGAATTAGAATCGCAATTGCCTTGGCCATATTAATAATTGGTTTTTGGATCGCAAAGGTCTTTTCTAAAGCAGTTGTTAAAGTTCTTAAAAAGAAAGGTACGGATGAGAGTCTTACTAGCTTTTTAAAAAGCTTAACAAGCAGTGGTCTTAAGATACTTGTGATTATTACTGCAATGGCACAATTGGGAATTGAAATGACTTCTTTTGTTGCTATTCTTGGTGCTGCTGGTTTGGCAATTGGTTTGGCATTCTCAGGAACGCTTTCGAATTTCGCTGGAGGGGTAATGATTTTACTATTCAAACCATATAAGGTTGGAGATCTTGTAAAGATGCAAGGGGAAACAGGAGTTGTTTCTGATATTCTTATTTTCAATACGATTTTAAATACTCCAGACAACCAAACGATCATTGTTGCTAACGGTGCAGCAGCGAATGGGAATATTACCAATTACACGAAAGATTCTGATGTTAGAACTGTGAATTGGACGTTCGGAATTGCTTATGGTGATGATTTAAAAACAGCCAAAGAATTGATTCAAAAATTCTTCAATGAAGACTCTAGAATCCTTGATGATAAGGAAAAAGTAGTTGTACTAGGAGAACTTGGCGATTCATCTGTTAATCTCGGTTGTCGTGTTTGGGTAAAGAACGAAGATTACTTCGGTGTTCTTTTTGATATCAACGAACGCGTTTACAATGAATTCGGTGCTGCAGGATTGTCTATTCCATTCCCTCAAATGGATGTGCACGTGCAGAAAGAAGGATAATGCAAGAATATAGAAATCATCCAATTGTTCAAGGATATATTAAAGCAAATCGCTTTGGAGAACTATTGGGGATGAAATTTGATGTTCCGTCACCTGGCCACGTTGATTATACGATGGAGGTGACAGAATTTCATCTTGCAACGCCCATTGCAGCTCATGGAGGTTCGATAAGTGCCTTAATGGACGCTACAATGGGCGTTTGTGCCTTGTCGCAAGTTATTTCAGACAACAAAGTGGTTTCTACAATTGAAATGAAAATTTCCTTTGTAGCGCCCGGTTTGTTAGGCGATGTTCTTTCAGGAACGGCCGAGATTGTCAAAACTGGAAAGCGAATTCTGTTTGTTGAAGGAAAAATTGTGAATCAAAAAGGAGAAACTGTTGCCATTGCAACTGGAACTTTTAATTCCTATCCATCTGAAAAAGCAGGGTTTTAAAGAATGACTTTCCTTTTCGAACAATTGAGTTTCTGTCTAGAAATGCATTCAACTCACATCCATTGTAAAAGGATTATTTTTAAAGTGCCCTCTTTCTATTCGAATAATCGAAAAATCTAACGGTCGAATAATCGAAATACATATCTTTGCAATATGCTTTTAATTTTTAATGATATTGGCGGGTTCGAAATCCTATTAATTATGGGCTTCATCCTCGTTTTCTTTGGTTCTAAAAGCATTCCTGGACTCGCACGAACGTTCGGGAAAACAATCCATCAAATTAAAGAGGCATCTGCTGATATCAAATCTGAGATAAAGAAATCTACCGATGGAATGAAAGGCGACCTTGACTTGAAAGGGCTCATTTCAGAAACAGCCGAAGACATTAAAAGACCTTTGGATCAATATGCTCAAGACATCGATAATGCTGTAAAATATACTCCACAAAGAAGAACAACGCTTGTAGCGGAAGAGATCGAACCTGTTTCTGAGGCTGAGATCGTTGAGGAATCGAAAACCGAAGAACCAGTAATCGAAAAGCCGAAAACGGGGACTGCAAAGCCAAAAGTGGAAGAGCCTGTTTCAAATCCCGATGACTTTCCAAGGAAAGACGATAAATAGAACCTGAAATTCAATTCTATTTCTGTATTTTTAAGTCGTAATGATACCTACGCACAGTTCAGACAAAACCAATCGACGAGAAATAATAGTCAACCGACTGTCAACGCTTAACGAATATGATTTTAGCGAACCGCACCGTCACAATTATTTTGAATTCTTCTGTTTCATAAATGGAGATGGAAACCACGTTGTCGATTTTAACAAGTTTCAAATTCAATCGTATTCCATTCACATTGTCGGCTCTGGACAAGTGCATCAAATGAATAGAGAACTGAATTCAAATGGGTTCGTTTATTTATTTGAATTGGATGCAGTCAATGGACCAGCAGAAATTATGGAGTTTCTTTTTGATCACGTTTGTTATGACGTTGATGAGGTTAGTCCAATCTACACCATTGATAAAAAGGATCAAGAATCTTTCGTTATGCTCACCGAAATGATTTGGGAAGCGCATTCCAGTTCTGGAAGTCTAAAGAACTTAACGATTCAAAACGCCATTCAAAGTCTTTGCATAAAATGCATGGATTCAGATCAAGAACGAGGTGACAAACGAAAAAGTGAATACACTGCGTTCAGAAAACTCTTGTTTAAAGAATTTAGAACCATTAAGAAAGTCAAAGACTTCGCAGATCAGTTGAATATCACTGAGAAGGCCTTAAACGAAATGGTGAAGACTCAAACCGGAAAGAGCACAAGTCAAGTGATCTACAATCAAATTATTCTTGAGGCAAAACGTCTGTTACAAACTGGAATGTCAGCGAAAGAAGTCGCGTATGACTTAAACTTCGATGATCCGGGTCATTTTTCAAAGTTCTTTAAGTCAAAAGCTGGTTGTTCGCCATCAGAATTCCGAAATGTACATGCTTAGTGAGAGATTGTACATGGTGTAAGTATTTCCTTGAACGTAACTTTGTAGTGTTACTATAAAATTGTAGACCATGAAAACTTTACTAATCGCATTCTTCGCATTGACGGCCAATTTATTGATTGCTCAGCAATGGTTCGACGTTTCAGTTCCTACTGACAAGAAATTGAACGATATAGATTTCCCAACATCGACTACAGGATATATCGTGGGAGATTCAACGACTATTTTAAAAACAATAGATGGAGGGGAGAACTGGGTAGAATTAAACCACATTGGACTTTCGAGCAGTACATTTTCTCATCAAATAGTGGATGTTGATTTTGTAGACGAGCAAGTTGGATTTGTCACTATTTTAAGTGATAATAACGGTGTCTATAAAACGATTGACGGTGGAATCAATTGGATCCCTGCTGGAAATTCAGGTTCAAACATGTGTTATAAGGGGTGTACTTACGTAACAGATGAGGACAACTATTTTGTTGGCGGTGCTGGATGTTTTCAGAGCGGACAAATTGATAAATATGAAAATTCAACCTGGAGTATTTCTACGGTAAACTATGAAACTTTCGATCCCGGGCAGTACGTTAAGGATATTGACTTTAACAACGGAATTGGGATTGCGGTGATGCATGGTACTTATTTTTTAAGGTCAGTAGATGACGGCGTTACTTGGGATTCAATTCCATCTACTTTGCCGAATTCCGCATTCTTGACTTCAGTAATGTTTGCATCTGCAGATACTGTTTACGGAGGTTATGATGATGGAAACGGCAGTGGATTCGCTCTCTTGATGTCAACGGATGCTGGGTTGACATGGGGGCCTGATAATAATGTAGGCTTATTCATTTATCCATCTTTTTTAGCGCTTGGTAAGGCGAATAATGGAGATGTGTATACTGGAGGTGCGTCTTGGGCGAATGCAGGAATTATTTTTGAAACTTCTGATGGGAATAACTGGTCGATGGGATCAGTTAATCAACCAATAAACGGAATTGCTTCATATGGAGAGGATGTAACGTTTGCTGTTGGTGATAGTGGATATGTTGTTGTCAATACTGATTTAGCGAGTCTTGGTTTGAATGATAAAGATTACTTTTATCCAATTACGATCTATCCAAACCCAACTAGCGATTTCATTGCAATCGAGAATGAGTTCAATAAAAATGTCGTTTACAATCTTGTCAACTTGAACGGGCAGGTTGTCATTGCAGATATCGTTGCAACGAATGGAGTAACAGTCGATATTTCACAATTGGAAACTGGAATTTACTATTTGAAACCAATGGACAAGCAATTTAATACGACCCATAAGATTGTCAAGATTTAGTCTCGAGTTGATACCTTTTCACCATCAGAATTCCGAAATGTACATGCTTAGTGCGAGATTGTACATGGTATAAGCATTTCCTTCAACATACCTTTGTGGTGTAACGATAAAACTTTAGACATGAAAACTTTACTAATCGCATTCTTCGCATTGACGGCCAATTCATTGATGGCTCAACCATGGTACGACGTTTCAGTACCTACTGACAAGAAATTGAATGATATAGATTTCCCAACTTCCACGACGGGTTATATCGTGGGAGATTCAACGACTATTTTAAAAACAATAGATGGAGGAGAGAACTGGGTAGAATTAAACCACATTGGGCTTTCGAGTAGTACATTTTCTCATCAAATAGTGGATGTTGATTTTGTAGACGAGCAAGTTGGATTTGTCACTATTTTAAGTGATAATAACGGTGTGTATAAAACTGTTGACGGTGGAATCAATTGGATTCCAGCTTCTAATACAAATTCAAACATGTGTTATAAAGGGTGTACTTACGTAACAGATGAGGACAACTATTTTGTCGGTGGTGCTGGATGTTTTCAGAGCGGACAAATTGATAAATATGAAAATTCAACTTGGAGTATCTCTGCGGTGAACTATGAAAGCTTCAATACCAATGAATACGTTATTGATATGGATTTTAACAACGGTATTGGAGTCGCTGCTCTATACAATGAGTACTTCTTAAGATCCATTGATGACGGTCTAACATGGGATACTATTCCTTCAGGATTGGCGAACACATTTAATCTGACATCAGTTATGTTTGCAACTGCAGATTCATTGTATGCGGGATATGAAGATATTAATAGTGGCGGTTTCGGAATTCTTAGGTCGTATGATGCTGGATTAACATGGTCTCAAGACATAAACTCAGCGCTCTTCTCATACCCTTCATTTTTATCTCTTGGGAAAGCAAGTAACGGTGATGTGTATTGTGGTACGAATCAGGTGTGGGGGCAAGCAATAATTTTTGAGACTACAAATGGTTTTAATTGGAGTTATGAGGACGTAGATCAGGCCATCAATGGAATTGCTTCTTATGGTGAAGATGTAACCTTTGCTGTTGGCGACAGTGGGTATGTAATTGTAAATACTGATTTATCGAGCCTTGGTTTGAATGATGAAGATTACTTTTATCCAATTACTGTCTATCCAAATCCAACGAACGATTTCATTACCATCGAAAATGAGTTCAATAAAAATGTCGTTTACAATCTTGTCAATCTGAACGGACAAGTTGTGATCGCAGATATCGTTGCAACAAATGGAGTAACAGTTGATATTTCACGATTGGAAACTGGAATTTACTATTTGAAACCAACGGAAAAGCAATTTAATACGATCCATAAGATTGTCAAGATTTAGTTTCGAGTTGATTCCTGTTCACCATCAGAATTCGAAAATGACATGCTTAATGCGAGATTGTACATGGTGTAATCATTTCCTTCATCGTAACTTTATGTTGTAACTATAAAATTTTAAATCATGAAAACTTTACTAATCGTATTCTTCGCATTGACGGCCAATTTATTGATGGCTCAACAATGGTTCGACGTCTCAGTGCCTACTGACAAGAAATTGAATGATATTGATTTCCCGACATCAACAACGGGTTATATTGTGGGGGATTCATTAACAATATTGAAAACTACAGACGGCGGACAAAATTGGGCGCAAGTTCCATTGATTGGAATCGCGATACACCCATGGGCCTTAAGTATTACCGATGTCGAATTTGTAGATGAACAGATTGGGTTTATTGTTTTTCAAGACAATGGATATGGTCCTTACAAAACAGTAGATGGAGGAAACACGTGGACCGATATGTCGAATACCATGTCGAACATGTGTTACAAAAATTCATTGTATGTCAACTCAGAAACGGACTTTTTCCTGGGAGGATCAGGTTGTTTTCAAAGTGGAAAAATTGAACGTTTTGTAGATCCAAACTGGAATGCGTCAACTGTCAATTATGAAACTTGGAATCCGGGTGAGATTGTAACGGATATAGATTTTAACAACGGCGTTGGAATCGCTGCGTTGAATGGTCATTATTTCCTGCGTTCTGTGGATGACGGTGCAACTTGGGACTCCATTCCATCGGGCTTAACTGGCCAGTCTTTTTTGACGTGTGTTTTGTTTTCCTCCGTCGATACCATTTATGCGGGTTTTGGTGGTGCTAACGGCACAGGTTATAGCAGCTTGATCTCAACAGACGCTGGATTAACGTGGAATTATGATCCTAGTCCAATTTCTTTCTTCAACCCTCTATTTTTATCTTTGGCTAAATCAAATTCTGGAAAAGTATATGCAGGAGGAAAGATCGGATGGTCAGATCAAGGTGTAATCTTCGAATCAGCAAATGGTATTAACTGGTTGGCCGATGACGTTGATCATACGATTAACGGAATCGCTTCTTATGGAGCTGATGTCACTTTCGCAGTTGGCGATAGCGGATACGTAGTCGTAAATACACCTCCAGCAAGTCTTGGATTGAATGATGAAGACCACTTTTATCCAATTAACGTGTTTCCAAATCCAACGAGCGATTTCATCACAATCGAGAATGAATTCAATAAAAATGTCGTTTACAATCTTGTCAATTTGAACGGGCAAGTTGTCATCGCAGATATCGTTGCAACGAACGGAACAACGATTGATATTTCACGATTGGAAATTGGAATTTATTATCTGAAACCAAGGGATAAGCAATTTAATACTGTACATAAGATTATGAAGCTTTAAGAATAGCTAGAACTGTTAGACAAGGGATTCGAGTATATCGAGTCCCTTTTTTTGTGCCTTGTTTTTTGCCAAAATCAGTTAAATTTAAATTAAATGACGTTTTTGATGAACCACTTAACGTCTTCTGAGTATTACTTTCGATAAGTACAGTTGAAGTTGGTGCACCGCTTCTTTTAAAATTGAAAAAATATGAGAAAAATTATTGGAATTATAGTCGTCTTTGTGGCATTGCAAGTAAGTGCCCAAGAGAGAGAACCGGTTTACAGTGTTACGAAAGTCGTTGAAGAAACCAGCTGGTACGAAACGCAGTCCAAGCTTTGGAAAGAGGCTATAGATGCTGATGATTCAAATGGCGAAGCATGGTACAATTATTACATGGCAAATCGAGGTTTAAGGAATATATCAAGAGATTCTGCTGTTAGAACTTCATTTGAAGAAAAATGTACAACAATAGCGAAAGCAAGTTACAAAGCAATTCCCAACTCTTTTGCAGCAAATAAATTGATGTATTTCGATCAAGGTGTCGGAGAGTCTGATCCTAAATATCTCTTGAAGGCGTATGAAGTAAGTCCAGATGATCCTCGAATTTTTGATCCTTTATTCGTCTACTACAAAACAAATTTCGATTCCGTAAATGCTGAAGTTATTGCAAATAAACTACTCGAAATTGATGAATTTTCAACGAATCTAATGAACTGGGGATACAATGTTCTCTCTGAGTTGGATGAAAACGCAATCGTGTTTACAGCAGGAGATAATGACACTTATGCGTTATGGTTAGTGCAAGACGCTCTCGGGTTTAGAAAAGATGTAACGGTAATTAATTCGTATTTGGTTCAGTTGAAGGATTATAGAAAGAGACTCACGGATAAGCTGGGTCTTGAAGAATTTAAGGAAACGAAAGAATTAAAAGATATGTTTAATCATTTTATTAAGAATTCTGAAAAGATCCCGGCTTATATTTCAATGTCTGCCTTGGGTAGGATGAATAAAGAAGGAGTAGAGGATGATCTTTACTTAAACGGATTAACCTACAAGTACAGCGAAACAAGTTTTGACAATTCATCGATAATTAGAAGAAATTACGAGAAACGCTACTTGATTGATTATTTGAGTTTTGATTTCACCACAGAAGAGCATTATAAGCATGCAAGCAGAAGCTTGAATACAATGTATTTAGCATCCATGATCAAATTGTATCGAATGTATCAAATTGGAGAAGACAATGAAAAAGCAGAGAAAATAAAACTGCTAATCGATAAAGTTGCAGCCGAATCTGATAATGATGATTATGTAAATAAGATTATGAAAGGCTGTTAATTGTTTCGAAAAGATC
>JAWUWJ010000081.1:0-12925 GCA_034111925.1 Crocinitomicaceae bacterium | reverse complement strand
TTAACAATCCGACCATCAAACTTGACATTTGGTCCATACTCGGACCGTTTTGATAGGAAGAATGAGGCTTGACGTAATAGTCGTGCGTCCGGTCGCTGAGTTTAGCTACGTTGTTATTTTCATAAAACGCTGAATTTGTACATCTGAATTTCATCGGCTCATCTGCCCAGTTCAAGCAGAAATCTTCTGGAACATCCTCTCTCAAGAAAAAACCATTCAGAACACCCTCGAAACTGGTTCCATAATCGTGATTCAATTCAGATTCTGCCACTAAATCCAATCGATTGATCGCTTGAAGAGCATAATACAATTCATTTAATGTTCCAATCGGGTCTTGATCGTACTTCTTCTTCAAAGCGTATTCAGTGGCCAGTAACGCCAAATAATGACCATGACGAATCATTCCATCGCCCCAGTGCATTTCACCGTATTCCGTGTATTTGTATTTCGAAGGATCTGTCCCATCCGAAGCGATGTTATCGATACAAGCCGCTGGAACTAGAGCACCAGCAGGTAAACTTTCGCCTTGCTCTGGTCCAATTTTGATAAACTTCTCGACAAAATTATTTCTGAATTTCCAATATTTAATTTGGTTCAAAGAGTCATTTTGCCCAAAACTTGAATTGCTCAAAAAGAAAGAAACGAGAATTAAAAGAGAAATACGGATCATTGACAGTTTCGGGTTTTTACTCAATTGACGACAAGATACAAATTCGAACTCTTTTGAGCAATTTGAAAATAATCCGATTTTAATAAACTGTTATTCATAAAATAGAGGAGCAACTAAATTCAAATGTTTACTTTTAGTAATTAAGGCATTTATAACCAACTATTTACCACGATATGAAAAAAATCTACCAACTTCTCGTATTCGCATTAATTGCGGGCACTTCAAACGCTCAGGTCATTTCGGCAGGATGGGCGCATTCACTATCAATTTGCACTGACGGAACCGTTATGGCAGAAGGCAGTAATTCTTTCGGTCAACTCGGAGACAACACAAATACAGACAGTAATTTACCCGTTTCAGTAGCCAACTTAACTGACGTAATCGCTGTTTCTTGTGGATGGAACCACAGTTTAGCATTAAAGTCGGACGGAACGGTTTGGGCATGGGGAAGAAACTCTGATGGCCAATTGGGCAATGCAACAAGTACAAACAGCAGCATTCCTGTTCAAGTTTCTGGACTCACAGATATTGTTGATATCGCTGGAGGTGGATCTCATTGTTTAGCAGTTAAAAACGATGGTACAGTTTGGGCTTGGGGATCGAACTCAGGTGGTGAGCTTGGCGATGGTACAAATACAGGAAGTAATATTCCCGTTTTGGTTTCAGGATCAACTGGATTTGAAAAGGTAGCTGGAGGTGCTGGTCATTCACTTGCGTTAAAAGCAGACGGAACGGTTTGGGGATTTGGAACGAACGGATCAGGTGAACTTGGAAATGGAACAACGACAGCAAGTAATATCCCAGTTTTGGCAAGTACGCTTCCTGGAGTAACTGAAGTTTCTTGTGGACAAAATCACAGTTCGTGCTTAAACGGAGACAGTACAGTTTCTGCTTGGGGAGCTGGAAGTTATGGACAAATAGGAAACGGAGCCAACTCAAGCAGTGATATTCCTCTTCTCGTAAATACATTAACGGGAATAACGTATCTCGCGCAAGGAAATATGGCATTGCACGGAATGGCTCGTAAAGAGGATGGAACAATTTGGATTTGGGGACACAATGATTACGGACAAATTGGAGATGGGACTATAACCTCAACAAACACGCCTTTACAACTGGCGGCTCCAACTGGAATTGTTGAAGTTGCAGTGGGTAATGTTCATTCAATGGCCACTAAAGATGATGGTTCAGTTTGGATGTGGGGTTGGAACTTGTATGGAAATATAGGAGATGGAGGAAATACGGACGTTTACACACCTCTTGAAATAACAGCACTCTGTGAAGTTTTAACAAATTGTGAAAACACGTATGCTCCTCAAACCGTGTTGGCCAATAGTGTTGATTCATATACAGCGCCAAGTGGAGCGATTTACACAAGTTCTGGAATCTACAACGATACGATTCCCAATGCAGCGGGATGCGATAGCATCATCACAATTGATCTTACCTTAGAATTCACTGGAATCGGTGAATTGAAAAGCGAATTCATTCAAATTTCACCAAATCCTACTTCGAATACGATCAACATTAAAGGGATCAATGATCTTGTTGATGTTCAAGAGATCAAATTAATTTCAATGATGGGCTCTGTATTGTTTGAATCAAATTCAGTTCTTAAAACGATTGATGTTTCGAATTTGGCCACAGGCGTTTATTACATTCACATTATACATTCAGGCGGAATTGAATCGGTGCCGTTTGTGAAAGAATAAAAGAATTTTAAACTTAATTTTAGAAAGTCCGCTTGGTTAATTCCAGCGGACTTTTTTGATTTGTTTAAATTCGGAAGGAATCTGATGTGAGAATTGATTTGAATTTGATAATGTGTGCTTTCCTGTCTTTTTTTTCAACAATAAGTAAATAGCAGTGATCAAATAGAATAGAACCACACAAATCGCTCTCTACTGATTATGAGTAGCTTGGTACTATTAAACCGAAATGAATAGATTTTTATAAAAAAAAATGAATTTGTTATTTGTTTCGCGTGTTGCATTGACCTAATTTCGTGAAAAATAGAACTAACATGATTTACAGATACGTCTTTATTGCCTTTATAGGGTCAATATCATTATTTTTAATTTCCGCGGGGCTTTCTTCGACAGCTACTGAAGTAGAAGCATACAAACCGCTTCCTCCTCGTTCAGGAGGAGCAGGAACAAACGGTCTGGGCGATCGAACGGGTAGTCCAGTATCGTCTGCAACATGTTCAGCATGTCATGGTGGTGGATCTTTTGGTGCTTCAATATCAATGCAGCTTCTGGACGGTGCGGTTCCAGTGACCAGCTATACGGCAGGAATGAACTACACAGTTGTTTACACAGTTACGGGAAGTTCTACGGCATTTGGGTTCCAAGGTGGAGCATTAACAAGTACCAATACTGCGGGAGGTGCATTTAGCTCACCATCAGCGGGTACTCAACTTGTAACAATTTCAGGAAGACCTTATATCGAACATATAGGCGCATCGCCAACCGGAACTTTCCAAAGTACTTGGACGGCACCTGTTGCAAATTCAGGATCGATTAGCTTTTATGGTATTGGATTAGCAGTGAACGGTAACGGAGGAACTTCTGGAGACGAAACTACTGCTCCAGCAGTAATGACAATAACCGAGACCCCTCCTACGACAATCACATTTCCAGGGAATCCATTTTGTGCGGACGAAGCCAATCAAACGCCTACTTTAGTTGGAATTGTAAGTGGTGTCTATAGCGCAGGTGCAGGTCTTACAATTGACCCAAGTACAGGAGAAGTCGATATCAGTACTTCAACGCCAGGAACCTACCCTATTGCATATACACATTCAAATGGTGTAGCGAATACTAGTGTAACGATCTTCCCAACCTTTACTTCTACATCGGCAATCGCAATTTGCGACAATGAAACGTTGACGTTTGGAACTCAAACTTTGGATGCGTCTAACGTTGGTTTAAACACAGAAACTTTTCAATCAGTTAACGGCTGTGATTCCACAGTTGATTTAACATTGTCGGTTCTTCCATCAATTATTGAAACTGATGCGGCTACAATTTGCTTTAATGAGACTTACAATTTCAATGGACAAACCTTGACGGCAGCAAACGCTGGACTTAACACAGCAGTTCTTCAAGCAGTAAATGGATGTGATTCTACTGTGAATTTGACATTAACTGTTCTTCCAGCGATTATCGAAACCGAAGCCGCTACAATTTGTCCAAGTGAGACGTACGATTTCAATGGACAAACATTGACAGCAGCAAACGCTGGACTTAACACAGCAGTTTTTCAAGCTGCAAATGGATGTGATTCAACTGTGAATTTGACATTAACAGTTGAAGCGATTGACATTACAACGACACTTACAAGTGGAACATTGACAGCAAATCAAACTGGAGCAACCTACCAATGGGTAGATTGCGACAATGCGAATGCAGCAATACCAGGAGAAACAAATGCAACCTACTCTCCAACGGCAATTACAGGAAACTACGCTGTTGAAGTTACATTTAACAACTGTACCGAAACTTCAGCTTGTACTCTTGTTGACTTCACTTCACTTGACGAGTTGAACATTAATTCAAGCGTTGTTTTCCCAAATCCAGTATCGGATGTATTTGAAATTAAGAACATTGAACAATTCGGTACTATTAATTCAATTTCATTGATGGATGCGAATGGAAAAGTAGTCAAACAAATTTCTTTAAATTATTCTTCAACGAATATTGGAAATTTAGATTCGGGTATTTACTTTTTAAGAATTGAAAGCGAATCTGGTGACTCAATCATCACAGTTGTGAAGGAATAGTTCTGAAAAACAGTTTTAAAATGAAAAAGCACCGCTGATTGGCGGTGCTTTTTTTGTGTGTTAGATTTTCGTTCTTGTCAAACTTGGGATTGTTATAATAAACTGGACAGTGAGTTAGGGTATTCTTGCTAGAACATAAATCAGTAAAATGTCTAATGTGGTTATCAGATATGACTTACATTGAAAGAACTAATGGGTGGGATTGCCGAACGGTAATTATTGATCTATTTGATAGATAACTATCAAAGCTGGGATACATTTCTTGAAAATGTATCAATCAGTAAAAACACCTATAACAAAGGCCTCCAACTTACAAAATAGAAATTACACAATCGCACTCTTGCTAAGATATATCGACAGAAGAGCGTGTATTATGAATACATCTATAAAACGTGTTTTGCCACAAATATTTAGCACAGGTGTTTATACTCGTATTTATAAATGCAGTATTTCCCCCCTACAACAGCCGGCCATAAAGCGCAATATTTGTAATGTAATCAAAACACATAATTCGATTAAATGGCCACTCTATTTTTTTTGATTACGACGAAGAAAGGAAATTGAATACTTTTTCAAAGAGATAACATAAATGGAATTTAATATTCCAAATGATAACTAAAAGTATGTTTTATTGATTTGATGCGCGTTCATGACTGATTGTAGTAAAACACATTGGCAAAATCCTTTAATAACAGTTACAGAACCAATAGTGTATTGGGGACATTTTAAACAACCTAACAAATAGAAATTATGAGTACAATTAACGTTTTAATCGTAGTAGATGCTTTAGGAGCAGCAACATCAGGACTTTCATCAAATGTTTATTTAGTTGATACAAACAAGCATATGGGATCTTCGAGTGAAGGTCAAGAAGAGTTGTATACTGCCTGTACCAGTACGAATCAAGGGGGTGATACAATTATTTGGGCTGTAGCTCCAATTGATCCAGGAAGTGATGTTAGTATTTCTTCTTTTACAGGATCTATGATTTCTGAAAGAGCTTTAATTCCTTCAGCAAACTCAAATGGTTCTTGGAGTGGTGCTTTAGTTCCGAATTTATCAGCAGGAAGTATCCAATATTCAGTAGTACTTAATATCGACGGTGAGGATATGACATTTGATCCGTTTCTTAAAGTTACTACATAGTCTTATGGGCTAACTTTATAGAAGGAAAGGCATTCTCAATTAAGAGGATGCCTTTCATTTTATACTTTAATATATACTGTTTTTCAAATTGAAACTCTATCCTATCGAATAAGAAACTTCTTTGAAGTACTGATCGAATCGTCTAAATAACCTGCAACGATATAAATCCCCGGAGATAATGTACTAACGTCAACTTGAGCGTTTGTGAACGAAGTGTCCAATTCCTTTTCGATAATCATTCTGCCTGCAAGATCGAATACTTTTAAGGAAGTCAATCTGCAATTAGCGCTTGTTACGTTTATGTAAATATCTGCTGGATTTGGGAACATAAACAATTCGCATTCATCTGGGTTTTCATAATCTTCTTCAACGTAAGAAACCCAAGGACGTGCTTGCTTAATCACCAAACGGTTGTCACTGGTAATTTTGTATTCGATGTCCATTGCAAACGTTTCATTGTCTTCAGCATGATACAAAATGGCAAACTCATCGTGAATTATAGATAAGTAAGATCTCAGTTGATTCATTTGTACTTCCGTCATCAAAAGAGAATCGCCGGGTACCAAGCTTGAATACTGAATGACAGAATAACTGCTTTCTGGAGTTGGATATCTATTCAACAACAATTCTTCAGGTCGTGCAGTTCCGTTTGGGTTTGTAATTAACTCACTTGCCAATTGAGAATTCAAATAGAAGGTGTTGCTTGTGTTGTAAATAGGATCAGCGCTAACGCCTACTCCATTCATTATTTCATCTGAAAAATTGAGGTGACATAAAACACCCATCGACGTTTGAAAATGATCAATTCTATAAAAATCACGCTCTTCAAACGCTCTTAAGTTCCATAAACTGGCAAAGACCTGTTTTATAGATTTCGAAATATGACCTTCGCTTGGATTCTGCGTTTTTGAATCGTACAGTCCAGCTCCACTGAAGCCAGGTAAATCTTCATTGTTTGTACTCGATCGACATCTTACGGATGAACCAACGGGAAATTCAGCGTGCATATCAGCCAATTCTGTCATCATCCAATCGGGCATTTCTGCGTCTTCAATTACGTCTCTAAACTCCTCCAATTTAACATCTCTATAATCTCTATCAGCGATGAACAGAGGGTCCGCCATGATCAATTCTATTTCATTAAAAAAGTTATTGAATTTCATGAACTCCTGATAGAAGTAAAATGGTATTGCAAAACCATCGGGGATGGTCTTGTCAACAAAGCCAAACCTCCTCATGGTAGCCACATTTGCTGATTTTGCTCCAAATCCATCAAACATATGGAAAGTCACCTCATCCAAAGGTTTAATATTTTCGTATTCCAAATTCAACGGTGGAGTTTGAGCTTCTGTCGGTCTGTGACTTTCATACCAAGCGTTTACCTCTTCTAGAGTGGCTTCTCGAATCGTGTATGAACTTTGTTCTACCTTGAAATAGATGTAGTGGTTTAATAAATCTGCAATTGTATCAATATCTAAAGGGTCTCGGATAAATGCATTCGGAATTTCCTGTTGAATTGCTCTCAAATTCACGTGCGACAGAGGCGTTTGAATTACAGAAGTAATAATTCCTCCAACGCGCGGAAGTGAATTTGGAAGTGCATCGTAAAGAACGATATCTTTTGACCCAGGCACTTCATTTAGAGAGACTTGGCGAAAAAATCCGAAGCCCTCCTTTTGATTAAGCCCCCAATAATCCAATCCTGCGTATACATCTGATTCAAAAAGAACTGATACTCTTGAATCCTGATACTCTGCAATTTCAGCGTTGTATTCTCCTTCGTTTCCTACGTTTATATAGTACGACAAATTGTTATGAAGCAAAGGCATACTCGCTGCTAAAAGCTCATGTGTTCTTTGGACCGTAGCAAAATCTAAACTTTCATTATTGCTGTAATTGAAGGCATACGTTCCTAAAGTCCCATTGTTCGATAGCACATTTGGATGGTAGACGACTTGTCCTTTTTCCGTGCTAGGAGCCAAATGATCCACGCCCATAAAAGCACCAAAATCGGCATGTAAAGCATGTGTATTCGTATTGATAAAGTAAACCTTTGGATCGGGTGTGTCAAAGTCAAGAATAATGTATTTCACAAATTTCTTTCCATCCAAGAAGGGCGAAAACTGAACATTCTCTAGTTGAATTGATAAGGTATTAAATGTGGTCAAATTGTTAATCGTTGTCAATCCATTTATTTCGTCAATTGGATCGGCGAAATTGATTGGGTTGTCAACAGGCATTGCATTGAACTCAGTGATGTCGTCAATACCATCGCCGTCGGAGTCGTTTGGACTCGCAATTGGATACTCAAGCACTTCGTAATGATCTTCTGGATAATTCCCTAGTGGTTCAGTAATGATTGTGGTATTTGCTTGCCCAAGTGTCATCGAAGTTTTGTGGACAAAAGCAGAATCTGGATGGTGCCGAACATTTAAAATATAATAGTTCGCCGTTGATGAATTCACTTCCAATTGAACTTGACCATTTACATCAGAGCTGTAATTGATAATAGGCGTTTGTTGGCCATAAGCCAAGCTGATTGACACAACACTGATAAGCGCTAAAAAACCTTTAAAAAAAAGCGTTTTGTTCATTAAATATAGATTAAAACCAGATCGTAGTTTCTAATAACTTAGCTAAAATAAGACATTAGATCATTTTTAGAAAAACTATTTCGTCTTATTAACTGATTTCTAGGAATAATATTGACTTCCTAGAAGGTTAAATCACGTTTTTTTTCAGAATTAAATGGATCTGAGTCTTAGAAATACACGAAGGTTTTACAGCATTATGATTTCATCGCTATTAATTATTTGATTTTGGATTGCATAAATAACCAGGCCAGCGAGGTTCTTGGCGCCCGTCTTGGCATACATATGATTCTTATGGCCTTCCACCGTTCGTTGTGCTATAAATAGTATTTCTCCAATCTCAATTGCCGTTTTTTGTCGGCAGATCAGTATTAATATTTCTTTCTCGCGTTCCGACAATAAATCTTCACTATTGAGAACTGGTCGAGGAATTTTCGAAGACAATTGTTCGCGTACAATTTCAAGTTGATCCGGGAGAAAATAATAACCCTTTTTATGAACATCGAGAAGAATACCTTTCAATTCTTCAGGCGCAATCCCTTTTGCTAAAAAAGCTACAGCGCCTGATTTCAATAAATATCCCATAAATGAGCGTTGATAAAATGACGAAATCACGACACATTTAATTTGAGGATATTCCGCCCTAATTTCTTGAAGCAATTCGGTTCCATCCATCCCACTCATTTTGAGATCAATCAAAATCATTTCGGGAAGCTCATCCAATTGCTTCAAAGCTTCCAAGCATTCTAATCCACCAAAACATTTAAGCTCAACTGAAAATTGATCGTCATTGTCGAAGAACTGAGCCAACAGTTCAACAATAAGTTTATCGTCATCAACAATACCAAGTTTTATCGTTTCCATTTCATGTTTGTTTTTAATAAGGTACAAAAAGAATAACCTTTGTCCCATGCCCTATTTTGGATTTTAATTTTAACGAGCCTCCCAAAAATTTCGCTCTACTTTCGATATTTTTCAGCCCTAATCCAGCTGAAGTTGAATTGACATCGTATCCTTTACCATCATCTGAAATCATGACGCCTAAACCAGATCTAAATGGTTTTAAATCAACACTTAATTGAGATGCTTCAGCGTGTTTAAATATATTCGTAATTGACTCCTGAAGAATTCGTACCATTTGAAGCTTAATATCTCTTGAGAAGTCATCGGGTAGTGGATTTAGAATCTGAAAATGGACAGTAAATGCTTTTCTCCATGGAAACAAAGCTTCTCTAACAAGTTCTTCTAAGCTTGTCCCCATTAGAATTGGAGGGCACAGATCGTGTGATATTCTTCTTGCGGTTGCAATGCATTCATCGATATAATGAATATCATGGAATTCTGTTTTCGACAATTTATAGACGTAGAGTTTATTTATTAATTCATCATGTAAATCACTGGCTATTCTCTCTCGCTCCTTTTCTTGAGCAAGTATACTTGACCGCAATAAATCTTCGCGGTGCTTAATCTCCAATTCAGATTCTTTCAACTCTGAACGGATGATTCTTCTATAGTTCGATCGAACAAGAATTAAAATTAAACTCACCAATACAATAACGAAGACAAGCCCAATAGCTATCCAAGTCGCGATCGTTTCTGGTGTTTGCCATTGCTCCATAATAAGAATGAGATATAAGCGTAAAAAGAAGAAGTAATGAACAGATTAATATTCCAAAAATAGAATGGAAGGTCTGAATACTCACTTACAAGGAAATTAATGGGGATGTAAAGAATCAAACCTAAAGCGAAATAGACAAAGGTTAATGAACTGAAAATCATTAACCTTCGATCTATCGCCACATCTTTCTCAAGTGCACGATAATAAAACAAGAATGCCATTATCAAAATACTGAAATTTGAAAACACTTTCGAGTAAGAATTAAATCCGACTGGGTTTAAAGGATCAATTGTAACGATTTCGTAGTATACCAAAAGAGACGCTACTCCAACAATTACTAGAAAGTAATTCCTTTTAACAGGAAAAATTCTAGCAAAAACAATTAACTCAGCGAGCCCGAAAAGCGGAATCAAAAACAAATTATATTCCAAAAAATACCCGAACAAACGAACAGAGATATCGAAGATTAAGGCAACTATTAAATACAACAAAAAGAGCCGGTGCTTATTTTCTTTATCATTGAATCTTACGATACCTCCGTATATTCCGATAATTAAAATTAACGGAGTAATGAACGTTAGGGCAACTAATATGTCATAACTAGTCATGCTCAACAACAGATTCTACTGCTAACTTGTGTAAAAAATAGACTTCAGTCCCATTCGGTTTATAAGGTGGAACTGGCATTACAGTATTATAGAATAATTCAGAAATATTATTAAATTGAGGAGAAATGAGTCTTTCTTCAATTTTAGTATTTATTACTAAAGTTCCATAGAATTTAGAATCAAATTCATCATTTTCAATCAAACCAAAGTATGCCGAATATTGAATATTTGCTTTTAGGTCTGTTCCTGGAATTTGAAGAGCATAAAAAACATCATCTTTTTCGCTCTGATTAAGTGTCCATGTAGGGTAATTTTCATTCCAGTTCTGTGAGATTTCGTAAGCCTCTCCAGGTGGAATAATTCCTATATCAGATGAATTATCAATAGGAAACTCTTGAACTAAAACCTCTGACATTGCTACTACTCTTTCCCAATCTTCTTGATTTTCATTATCATTAGATTCTGCCACCAAATAAACTTGCAATTTATTGTCTGAATTAATTGCAAGATAACAATGAACGTTATCTTCATTTATAGGCAATTGATCTGAGTTTAGACTAAAATTAAAACTCAAGTTTTGTGTGAACATTTCTGATATTAAAACATTAAAGTCAGACTTTGCTTGATCCCATTTGGAAATGTTCGTTACTATATTCGTTAAATAATTACTCATAAAAATAGTTTTTAGCTTATACCGCTAAGGTATTCATTAAACGTAAAAGCGCTATACGCACTTATACCCTAAAGACTACGTACATATGCGTGTTCAATAAAGATTAAAAACAACTAACTTGCTGAAAATAAAATATTTAACCCAGAGGCGACTATGAATTTCAAATTATACCTGTTTTCAATAATTGGGTGTTTCCACCTAGATATACCATTCCGAATTAGATGCTATTAATTGCCTATTCATAATTATGGATTGATCCTAACGCAACTCTAGGTTATATTATCACTTTTTGTGAGCTTGTTTTGGAGTAAAATAACTTAAGCGTGTTGAAAAATGGGCGGAACAATTATCTGATTTGAATAGAACGCGTGCGTGAAATGGTTATTTGTTAATGGTCATGGTTTTAAGATTTAATGAAAACCATAATTAAGACATTTACTTTTTTCTTTCCATAACGATATAGTAACCACTCGCAGTGGTATAAAACAATAGTGTTAATACTAGAAGTAACACTCTAAAAATGCTAATAAAAACATTTCCGCTGGCAGCAGGCATGACCTCCACAACGACCCAACCATTAGCATTTTCCTCTTTTATTTTTTTATTTAGTGCACTTAGAGGGGAATGGATGAAAAGTGCAATGATCCCACCAATCAGGGTTACCTTTACCACCTTATTGTGTTGATCTTCGGAAATGGGGACAATGATTTCATTTTTATTGCCTTGGCTTTTTTGATAAACGAATACCCCAGCGAGGGTCAATATAAATAACAGTACAATTATACTCATAGTAAATAGTTTTAGTTCACCTCAGCACTTTTTCAAGCAGCTCGAAGAATCAATTCAGAAAATACAAGAGCACTCTTTTGGAGAGCGCTCTTGTGCAGCATCTAGCTTAATTTTTAAGCTTGCCATGTGTGATTGCATTTTTGACAACTTGTAACGGATCGGTCTGCCGTAAGAGCAAGAAGCCCTAATGGGAAAAAACATATTGCTACGATAATTTGCCAAGGCTTGTAACCTCCTCTTTTTGTAAGTTCACTGCATTTTGGACATGATAAATTTGACATAGTTATTGATTTATAGGTTAAAAATCCAGTTGAATAGAATACAGAATAGAGTAATCCTGTTCAACTGCGGTAAAATTGAAATCACCCTCTCATTCTTTTTTTTTGAGATGAGTAAAAAAGTTCTAATTGGTATTTGAATGATGAAAAATGAAACGACAAGGACGCTTGCCGAATTAAGCTTAAACGCAGTCACGAAATTTCCGTTTGACATTTCGGTAAAGGCTCGGGTTGTTCCACATCCTGGACATGGGATTCCCAAAGTTTCCTGCATCAAACAAAAATGTGGAAGCTGATCCAAAACGTTCAACAATGAGCTTTGCAATACAACAAACAACAGAAGTATCAATAGGCTCGAAAATAATACGTTGTAATCGTACTGTCTCCTATCACTACCAGAGAGAAGTCTGATTAAAAATTTGGGGATAATCGCAATTTCCATATTCGGAATTATTCTATTATTTGTTTTTATGAGTACCACTAAACGGTTTTGCCGTTCGTGTACATTTCAATCGATTCTCAGTTCTAGACATACTATTCTCGCAATTAAGCGGTCTTAGGTTGGATAAAATTGTTGGGCCCTCTGGTGAGATGTGGTCTATTTCCCAACCAAACTGAGATTTTCGATTGCCGTATTCACAGTATTTAATCCACGCTCCGCATTCGTCTTTTCTCCAGATCGTAGGAATATGCTCCTCCACAATTGCCCCCTTAGACCATACCCAATTTTTAAATTTGCTTGACATAGATTTCGATTTTGTTTGTTAT
>JAWUWJ010000080.1:0-28247 GCA_034111925.1 Crocinitomicaceae bacterium | reverse complement strand
CGTTTATTTCGATCCGCAAGGACAATTGCTTATCTCTTACGGTAAAGCCTTCGAGTACAGTGTCTATGGCTCAAACGGACAAATCATTCACAGAGGAACATCCGAAAATGTTTTTGATTCAAAATACTATTCATCAGGAATTTACATGATATTAATTACAGCTTCCGACGGTACTATTTTCACGAATAAAAAACTATGTATTAAGGATTAGTTATTGGAACCATTTTCATTACAAATACAGTGATCGGACACTTGTGTAGGACTCTTGTTCAATAAAAAAGATTTGCGTTCGTGGTAGTTTCGCAAATAGTTAGGTAGTACCATCTTGGTACATTAGTTAGCAGTTTAGTTTAGAAGCCCATGAGAGTGGGCTTCTTTTTTATAGACCCAATAAGTAATAGCAATTTTTTCATCACTATTCCATAAGGTCCAATAAGTAAGCATAGAGATTATCATCAGGTTCCAACCCCATTTTCTTTTTAAATCGGTATTTGTTTTTTTTGACAGAATCAACCGAAATACCTTTTCCAATCGCTATTTCACTATTCGACATTTTCATCAACACGCAGCTAGCTAATTTGAACTCACTATCCGTTAAATTAGAATGATGTTTGGTAAGAGTTGCCTTGAATTGATGACTAATATCTCCTAAGTTACTTTGCAGAATTGCCTCGACTGACTTTATCTCTAGCCCATTTTGGATAAAGAGTTCAATTTCTTTTACCTTGGGAATTGAAAGTTCATCTATTTCCTTAAGTTTCTCTACAATCTGACTTGCATATTCTTGCTTCATATGTAACTCCAAAGACAAAAGTCTAGATTGGCTAGCCTCTTCTTCGAGTTTTGCCAATAAACGTTCTTTTTCATGACTTTCTCTTTCAATTTGAAATTTACTCTCATTTAATTTTTTTGACTGCACAATTCGATATCTCCAGAATAAAAATCCTGTGACAATAAGTACCAAAGCAATCAATAGCAATATGACATAAAGCTTATTCTCTCTATTCTCGGCTTCAATTCGTTCACTTAGAATTACTTGATTTTTGTAATCCGCTTCTAATTGATGCTGTTTTCGCAAAGTTTCTAGTTCACTTAACTTGAATTGGTTACTCAAACCCAGTGCATCTTCTTTATAGTTTTCACTTCTCTGCTCGTATAAAGTAGACCATAACTCAGAATATATTGCATATTGATCAAGACGATTCAATTTAAGGTAATTAACCTTGAGTAATTGATACATTTCTAATTTGTAAGAATCTTTTAATTCATCGCCATAATTCTCCAAGGCGTAACTAATTCGGCTCACAGCTTCCTCATAATTCTGATTGCCATTATCAAATTGAGCCAAGGTGATTACTACTCTGGCATAAGATGATTTATCTTCATATAATTCACTATACTTGGCGTCTATCAATAGATTGTGGAGCGCCAAATCATCCTGTCCAGACTCGGAATAACTGAAACCAAGATTCCCATATATATAAGCATAAACTGAGGTGTCTAAATCATTCAATTCAACAATGCGTAAGGCCTCATTAAGATGCGTTCTCTCCAATTCTAACAACCCCATTTCACGGGCAATCATACTTGCAGAATTATATGCATCTATATGCTGAGTAATCCCTAATTCTTTGGAAAGATTTATCCATTCCTGAGAATACTGAATCGCTTTTGTTGTATCGCCAATTGAGGAGTTGTAAGAAGCGATTAAATAATGGAATTCTCGATTTCTTTCACTGTCGCAAGTATTAAGTAAATAATCAATTGCCTTGGGATAATCCATAAATTTTGCATGAATCTTTGCCAAAGTATTGTGCAGCTTTGCACATTCACCGCAAAAATTTGTTTTGTTCTTTGCGCAAATGGGCAATAGTTCCAATAACACTTCATATGCATCGTTCATCTTTCCCATTTTTAGAAGAAAAATTGCTTTTTGGCGCCCAATTTTCACAAAATTTTTCGGAGACTTTTTACCGCTTAGCTTCGCTAAAATTTTACCTGAGTAATACAAAGCTGAATCAAGCTCTCCTGCATTAGAATGGTTATTCATTTTTTCCTTCCATGACTCAAAAGATTTTGTTTTTTCAAAGGATTGCCCGTGTGAAATCGTTGCAAACGATAAAAAAAGGGTCAAAAAGAAATACTGCATGTTTACTCTCATTTCATTTAGTAGATTGTTCTAAATTACTAAATATCCAGATGAAGCGAAACATTCCATTTTACTCAATGTATATAAAGCATTCCAAGGACTTAAAATTGTACAAAAACAAACTTAAGACCGCCACAAGAAGCGCCAATTTTTCATTGCCTTAGGCGTCTTTCACATACTTATTTTATTTGTGATAGTCAAAAATAGCGGATTGGTAGAGGCTGTAAATTCAGATAAAATTAGTTGATTTAACGACAAACTACGATGGCACTATAACCGATAAATAGAACCACGGAATTAACCGAGCTCAAGAAAATTCACATCATAATACAGCCTGATTAGTTTGAAACACTTTTCGAGAGCAATCATTCTAATTACATACAAGATTCACTTTGCTCAAAACTTGTTGATAAAACCCAATTCAACAAAGCAAAATCATCCCATGAAATCACTAATTTTATACCTCTCAGAAATCGTGAAATCTACCCAATGAAAGTCTGTATAGCTGAAAAACCTAGTGTTGCAAAAGACATCGCCGAAATTCTCGGAGCGAAGCAACGCAACGACGGCTATTTTGAAGGAAACGGATATCAAGTAACTTGGACGTTTGGACATTTGTGCACCCTAAAGGAACCACACGATTATAACGAAAATTGGAAATATTGGAAATTGGAAGACCTTCCGATTGTTCCTGCTAATTTTGGAATTAAGCTGATTCAAAATCAAGGTGTGGAAAAGCAGTTCAATACGATTGCGCGCTTGGTCCAAAACTGTGATGAAGTTATAAACTGTGGGGATGCTGGACAAGAAGGAGAACTCATTCAACGGTGGGTTTTATTGAAGGCGAAATGCAAAGTCCCAATCAAACGTTTGTGGATATCATCACTGACGGAAGAGGCGATTAAAGAAGGATTTGAAAAACTTCAAGACGCTTCGAAATACGACAACTTGTATGCTGCTGGAAGCGCAAGAGCCATTGGTGATTGGATGCTTGGAATCAACGGTACTCGATTGTTTACCAAGAAATTTGGACAAGGCAAATCGACTTTATCAATTGGACGCGTTCAGACCCCTACTCTAGCGATGATCGTTCAGAGATCTAAGGAAATTGATGCTTTTGATGTTCATGAATACTGGGAACTTAAAACGAAATATAAAGATCAAGAATTCAGTTGTCAGATTCCTAGATTGAAATCAGAGGAAAAGGCAAAAAATGGACTTGAATATCTAAAAGATAAAGAATTCGAAATCACTTCTTTTGAGCAAAAAGAAGGAAAAGAAGGAAATCCAAGATTGTATGATTTGACTTCGCTTCAAGTGGACGCCAACAAGAAATACGGATACTCTGCCGATGAAACCTTAAAGTTGATTCAAGGATTGTACGAAAAGAAATTGGTGACGTATCCAAGAGTTGACACGACCTACTTGACCGATGATTTGCATCCGAAAATCCCAAATATTTTAAAGGGATTGCAATACTATTCTCGCTTCACGGAAAGCTTACTGAAAAATCCAATTCCGAAAACGAAAACAGTTTTCGACGATAAGAAAGTTACGGATCACCACGCCATTATACCCACAGGCGTTCTTCCATCTGGAGTGACGCATGCAGAACAAAATATTTACGATTTAATCGTTCGAAGGTTTATTGCCGTTTTCTACCCACCATGTCTTGTTTCAAACACGACGGTTTTAGGTAAGGTTGGAGATTTAGAATTCAAAGCAACTGGAAAGCAGATTTTGAAATTGGGTTGGCGTGAGTTGTACGTTTCCGAAGACAAAAATGCCAATAAAGATAAGGAGGAAGAAAAGATAATGCCGCACTTCGATGAAGGTGAAAAAGGCCCGCATGAACCTGTTGTTCACAAAGGAAAAACATCACCTCCAAAATATTACACGGAGGCAACCTTGCTTAGAGCTATGGAAAGCGCCGGAAAGCAAGTAGACGATGAGGAAATGCGAGAACTAATGAAGGACAACGGGATCGGACGGCCTTCTACACGAGCAAACATCATCGAAACACTTTTCCGAAGAAAATACGTTGAAAAGAAGCGAAAGAACTTAGTTGCTACATCAACAGGTATCGCGCTGATTGACACAATTCAAAACGAATTGTTAAAAAGCGCTGAGCTGACTGGCGATTGGGAACGGAAAATTCGTTTGATTGAAAAAGGCGAATACAATCTTGAAGTCTTTAAACAAGAATTGTACACAATGGTTCGAGGAATTACGGATGACGTAATTTTCAATAGACATCGACCAATGCAACATTTCCGTGCTGCTGAAGCCGCGACTCAAAAAGCTGAACCGAAAAAGCGTGTCAAAAAAGTGATTTCATTTGAAGAAATGGATTGTCCAAAGTGCAAGTCAACGAAATTGATGAAAGGAAAGTCAGCGACGGGCTGTACAAATTTCAAGGAATGTGGATTTAAAGTCCCGTTTGATTTGATGGGTAAAAAGCTTACGGACAATCAACTGAAAGACCTCATCGAAAAGAAAAAGACAGGTTGGATCAAGGGGATTACAAATCCTTCCAACCAAGAAAAAATTGAAGGTCGGTTCTTAATGGACGAGCAATTCAATATTCAATTTGACAAGAAAGTTTAGAAATTGGAATTGACAGTAAGAGAAATAGAAGTCAATGAAATAGAAAAAGTAGTTGACTATTTTCTGAATGCAGACGCCGATTTTCTAAAAGGAATGGGAGCGGATAAAAGCAAATTACCCAAGAGAAAAGAATGGATTGAAAAACTGAAATCTGAATATAAAAAATCTTATGAAGAGAAAGAGTTTTACTATATCATTTGGCTGCTTGACAACGAAGCAATAGGTCATTCTAACATCAATACCATTGAATTTGGAAAAGTCGCTACAATGCATTTGCATCTATGGAAGATTGACAAAAGAAAAGCTGGTCTTGGATTGGATTTTTTGAGGTTGACGGTTCCTTATTATTTCAAAAATTTTGACCTTGAAAAATTGATTTGCGAACCCTCTTCGAATAATATTGCTCCCAATAAGGTGCTGAAAAACTTAGGCTTTGAATTGACTCAAACGTACGAGACAACTCCTGGCTGGATAAATTTTCATCAGACGGTAAATCGATATGAATTGAAAAAGGAGAACGCGTGGAAATAAGCTATTTACTTGTCGTAAAAAACAAAACGGTTTGAGCATTCACCCAAACCGTTATTGATTTTATATATTGTTGTGGATTCGTTATTTTAAATTTTCATGCCAATTAATGATATAATCCGCGACTTCTTTCCAACCTGGCTCTCCGCAGATAAAGTGGCTTTTTCCGTCAAAGAACTTCAAATCAACACGACTGTTTGAATCGCTATATTTATTTGCATTCTTTTTAGTTAGAGAGTTTGGGAAAATAGCGTCGTTTTGCGCTCCGATAAATAAAAGAGGAACATGCGCTTCCTTAAAGTTTACTTTCCCAAATGATTTCAACAATGGATCTCTTCCTATTTTTCGACTTTCCGGCACAGCCACATCAAAGTAAGCTTTTTCTTGTTCGTCTTTTGATAGCAAGTTAAAAAAGGCTTTATTGTACCATTCCTTTGATCCCATAAAGTAACCTTTGCTCGCGAAAAAACTCACGGCAGGCCAAACTATCTTTACGGTGGAAAAAGGCGCCATTACATTTTTTGGGGGCGCACCACTTATACTCACTCCTGCTTCTGCTTTTCCCAATTCAACTAATTTCTGAGTAGCAAGTCCGGCCATTGAATGTCCAATTACTAGCGGTTTTTCAGGCAAAGTGTCAATAAATGCAGACAAGTTGTTTACGACATCTTCAAATCCTGTTTTCACAAGTTCTGGATGTATGTTTTTTCTCAAATCTTCAGGTGAACCTTCGTGCCCTGGGTTTGCAGGATTGTAAACAGTATACCCTTTACTTTCTAAGTAAGACTTCCAATTAGACCAACTCGTGTTGTTTACAAACATTCCGTGAGCTAAAACGATAATTTTTGACTTTGCCATATCTCTGTTTTTAATATTTATAAGCAAAGGTGGACAATGAATTCCCTGGAAAATTTAACCCAAGTTAAAATCGGTTCATTTGTTGGCAAGTCTTTTACGAATACGACTCAAAGATGGACCTTGAATTCCGAGGTAAGACGAAATATGGTACAACGGAAAAGAATTGAAAATGTCAGGGTGGTTTTTGATGAGTTCGAGATAGCGTTCCTCTGGGGTTTTTAAGAGAAAATCTTCCGTTCTTTCTATGGCTACATTAAATGCCGCTTGTGCCATTAACCTTCCAAATTTCTCCCAAGCGTGTGATTTATCATAGAGCTTCTGTAAGTCGTTGATATGGATACATAAAACTTTCGATTCACCCATTGCTTGGGTATGATAATCACAAGGAGTTTGATTAATAAAACTTTTAAAAGCGATAACGAATTGGTTCGTTGAGTACAAAAAAACGTTTTTTTCTTCGCCAGTATTGATATCCGAAACATATCCTCGAAATGCTCCTTCAGATACAAAACCCAAGTATTTACAAACCGTATTACGTCTATTAAAATAGTCGCCTTTTTTATACGTATGTAACTGCCACATATCAACAGACTGATTGAATTCTTCGGCTGTTAAACCTGCAAATTCAGAAAGGGCAAAAGCAAGCTTATCAATTTCATTCATAGTCCAATTAGCATTCGTTTTTAAAATGATGCGCATCCATAAAGTAAAAAACGTTTGTCGCTTACCTCACCCTAAAGCTAAATAAATTAATGATGACGCGGCTTTAACTCATTTTCGTTGGCAATAAAAAGGCTATGGTTAAAACAGAGCTTATCGATGACACCTTAGTCGGTGGTATAGATGGAACAACAATGTACGATATATTGGGCCATTCAGTTCGAAGATTATATCACCAAATACAGTCCACATTGCTGCACTCCTAATTGCCCCTCGAAGCCAATCGCTTTTCTTACCTTCGGAAGAATCCAGGTTTGAGTTCAGGTGTTTTCATCATCAACCCAACCGATAAAATGAATTGGAATTCATTTAGAGTCGTTAAAGAATGGAGAAAACAAACGATAATTCTACTTTTACAGTTAATTCTGAAATAAGGGTTAACGAAGTATCAATAAAGGTATTGAGATCATAATAATCGACACAAGAAATTCAAATAAATCATGTCTTCAGAAAAGAATCAACAAGAAAAAGCAAGACTGCATCCTCGAAATAAAAACCGAGAAAGATATGATTTGAGTGCATTGATAAGCGCTACTCCTCAATTGAAAGAGCACGTAAGTCCCAATAAATTTGGTGACGATTCAGTAGATTTTTCAAGTCCATTGGCGGTCAAGTTTTTGAATAAAGCATTACTCAGCCATTATTACGGAGTAGAAAAATGGGAGTTCCCCGATGAAAATTTATGTCCTCCAATACCGGGACGAGCAGACTACATCCACTACATGGCGGATTTATTGTGCGAAAACAATTTTGGAACAATTCCCACAGGAGATAATATTACATGTCTTGACGTTGGTCTTGGGGCGAGTTGTATTTATCCAATTATTGGCGTTACAGAATACCAATGGAAATTTATTGGATCGGATATTAATCCACTATCGATAGAATCAGCGCAGAATATTGTCAATTCCAATTCATCGCTAAAAGACAAGGTTGAATGCCGATTGCAAAACAATCCAAAGAATATTTTTCAAGGCATCCTTAGCAAGACAGAAAAAGTTGATTTAACGATCTGTAATCCTCCTTTTCATTCATCTATTGAAGAGGCTCAAAAAGGAACCCAACGGAAAACAAAGAACTTATCGGGGAAAAAAGTCAATCCAGCGGAACTCAATTTAGCGGGAATTAGCAAGGAACTTGTCTATGATGGAGGCGAATATAGATTTATTCAAAACATGATTCGAGAAAGTAAAGTGATCTCTAAAAACTGTTATTGGTTTTCAACTTTAGTGTCAAAGCAATCGAACCTTAAAGGAATTTATCAATTGTTAGAAAGAGCAGAAGCGCTTCAGATAAAAATGATCCCCTTAGGAACAGGCAATAAATCGAGCAGAATTGTGGCTTGGACATTCCTTTCCCGAGAAGAACGAAAAGAATGGAAACAAACAAGATGGAAACGCTAGTATGATAAAAAATCGAATCGGATTCTCGTTTATGATGCCAATAGTAATAGCGGGTGTTGCTGTAACATTGGCTGGTATTTTTGCCACTATTGAAAACCCATTATTAGGAGCTGGTATTGTTTTGTTGGGCTCATTCATGTGGTCGAGTTCCTATGGAATTCAAATTGACGTTGAGCAAAATAAATTTCGTGAATATGCCAGCATATTTGGCATCAAATACGGAGAATGGAAATCATTAGACAAGACACCCTTTATCTCAATTGTCAAAGGGAGATCAGGCATGACAGTTTACAGTAGATCAAACCGATCCACTTCGGTTGTTGATGATCGTTATGAAGTTTGCTTACTGAACAATTCCCATCGTGCAAGAGTGGTGATTCAAAAATTTGAAAACAAAAACACAGCAATGAACTATGCCAATGAAATTGCTTCTAAGCTTGACAAAACTGTCGTTCAGTTTAACCCAGTCGTAAGCCAAAAGACGAAAAGCAGAAGATAACTCAAGGCTCTAAACGATTGCTTAGCGGATTTCAACAACAAACCTTATATCGATGTCCTACGATACAATCGCACGGGAGTGAGTATTGATTTTAAAATCAAGTATTTATACTTAAAAGGCGTTTGTTCAACATCAAAACTTAATCCATTTTAGTATATTCGAGAGACAACACAAGAGCACATTGGAGAATTAAATGTATTCCAGAAAAGAAAAAAATATGACAAGTCAAACCAAAACAAAGCACCTAGAGGATGTAATAAAAAGTCACGGTCAAGATATGACGAATAAAGTGGTATCCATCACAGGAACTACTAGCGGCACAGGTTATATTTGCGCTCGGGAGCTCGCCAAAAAAGGAGCCACTGTAATTTTACTTAACCGAAAAAGTGAAAGGTCCCATATCTCTCTTCAACAATTAAAAGAATCCGTTCCGGAAGCAAATTTCGATGCAATTGATTGTGATCTACAAAATCTTGCGAGCGTAGGAGAAGCTATAGACGCCATTAAGAAAAAATACGATGTACTTGATGTTTTGATTAATAATGCCGGAGTGATGGCTCTAAAGGATCAAGCTACGGTAGATGGCTTTGACATACAGATGCAGACGAATGCGATTTCCCATTTTTTACTCACAAAAGAGTTATTCCCACTTCTTAAGAAAAGTAAAGAAGGGCGAATTGTGAATCAAAGTTCAATGGCCAGATTAGGCGGACCACTGCAGATGGAATACTTCGGAAAAAACGGTGGTAATCTAGGTGGAGATGAAGCAGATGGAGATGATGGATTCCGAGGACCAAGATGGGAACGGTACCATCAAACCAAATTGGCCAATGCTGTCTTTACGTATGGATTAAAAAAGAAATTAAAGGAAGTAAACATAGACAACGTCATTTCTATATTGGCCCATCCTGGTCTTGCACGAACGAACCTTCAAATAACTACATCGGAAGATGGAGGAATGGAGGTGACATCAGATTTTATGAATATGGCGCAAACGGCGGAAGATGGAGCTACAGGTATCATTCGAGCGGCAATGGATCCAGAAGCGAAATCCGGAAATTTCTACGGACCAACCGAATGGGTAGGATATCCTGATTTAATGACGCCAGAAGAGCTTCTTTATGATGAATCAAACATCGCTGTTTTTTGGGAGGGTTGTGAAAAGGCCGTTGGAAAAATGGAATTCTAGTTACCAGTTGCTTGCAAATGAAAAAGAGTAATTCGAAAACTGTATCTTAATACCATGAAAACAATTTTACTGCTGCTTTTGCTGTTCCCGACTGTTGGGTTCAGCCAAAACTACACGAGTTACTTTACCGGTTCTCCACTCGATGTTACAACCGCACCGCAAGGAGGAGTCTGCCTCATGGGCGGAGCAACGGAGCACGACGAAGCGATGAAATGGTTTTTACAAAGAGCCAATGGAGGAGACATTCTTGTTCTTCGGACGAGCGGCTCTGATGGATACAACGATTATCTATTTTCACAACTCGGCATTACCGTTAACTCTGTTGAGACCATTATTTTTAATAATGCAGGCGCATCTTACGATAGTTATGTCCAACAAAAGATAGAACAAGCCGAAGCGATTTGGTTTGCAGGCGGCGATCAATGGAATTACGTATCCTATTGGAGAAACACACCCGTAGATAGTTTAATCAATTTGGGATTGTCAGATCGAAACATTGTAATTGGCGGGACAAGCGCTGGAATGGCAATTCAAGGAAAGTATTATTTCTCCGCAGAAAATGGAACCGTAACCTCAGCAGCGGCATTGGCCAATCCTTATGATTTCGATGTAACCGTTGATTCATCTTCATTTCTTAAAAATGATTACTTGGAAGATGTCGTGACGGACACGCATTACGATAACCCCGATCGCAAAGGAAGACAGGCTGTTTTTCTGGCTCGGATTCTATCCGATTACGGAGCGGTTGGAAAAGGCATTGCTTGTGATGAATATACGTCCGTTTGCATTGATGAAAATGGTATAGCTCGCGCTTACGGTGAATGGCCGACGTACAATGAAAACGTGTATTTCATTCAACCGAATTGTGAATTACAAGACTATACGCCCGAAAATTGCTCCAATGGAACACCGCTGGATTGGGACAGAAATGGTGAAGCACTAAAAGTATATCATATTCAAGCGACATTGGATGGCTCAAAAACATTTAGTCTCGCCGATTGGTCAACAGGTTCTGGTGGAATCTGGGAAAACTGGAGTGTCTCAAACGGAATTTTACAAGAAACAACGAGCACGTCAATTTCTTGTTCGTTGGGCAACAATGAACTGGACGACGGCGCGCTTGACATCTACCCAAACCCTGTTCTAAATCAATTGTTCATCTCAACGAATGAACCACACAACTTGGTTTCTATTAGTGACATCTCAGGGAAAATAATCTATGAAAGAAATACGATCGGGAAGTCAACGAACATAGATCTGTCATCGGCAGAACAAGGAACGTATATAATCAGTATTCAGATCAATGGAAGCATGCGCACAAAACGAATTGTTAAGAATTAATTTGTCTATCTTCAAGCAAAATCGGGCAAACCAATGAAAATTAAACAAGGAACCATTTTACCATCGACAGCAATCGGAATTGGATATTTGATGCTAATGGTTTATTTGTATTTGATCTACTACAAGGGGATTAATTTTGTATTAAATGAGCCATTGACATATCTGCTCCCACTAATATTTGCATTAATGCAATTTTCGGTGAAAGACTTTATCGTGTACAAAAATGATCCTTCAACCTTCATTACCCGATACCGAATTCTGTTGTTTATTCCTTTCAAAAAATCGCGTAAGTTCGAATCATATTCTCCCTATGTCATCCGTATAATTCGCAAGGAATACAACTTAACTCAAATTGGAGGCCATGGCAAGTCATCTGAAACAGGTGTAGATGAATATTTAGCTATTGTTGCGCGTAATATCAAAACGAATGAAACAGAAGAGGTTTGTAAAGGCAAAAAGGTTCAATTGGATGCTGTGATTAAGAACTACATACAGCCTCTAAATGTTCCCGTATTTAAAGGTGCGCCGAAAAAAGGATATGAATATATCCCCCAATAGATCTCTATTCTTACCTTCAACAAAACACGTTAAGCCACAAAATCATTTCAACCAATTACCACGAAATCATGAAACTATCTTTCTTAATTCTATCGTTTGCAATACTACTCGTGACTAGCTGCGCACAGAATCAGAGCGGAAATGAAGTTGCAGAAAAAACAGAAGAGCCAACCGAGCAAGTCGTAAAAAAGCAACGTCCAGTTTCTATTGAAAATGGAAAATTCTTTGAATCCGACGGGAAACAAATGCTTTATGGCGGAGAAAATGAAAACCAACATTTCGACATAACCGATTATTCTCTCAAAAATGAGCAGTTTCATTATGGAATGGGTCGGGAATTATTTCCAGCATTACTAAAGCCAGAATTCATTTCAGTGGCGGAAGCAGATAGCGCCTGGGCAGATAGTACTCGATTTTTATTGGCTTATTCTGGAAATGAAGTAAAAGCCTATTCAATTGATGATCTCACGCGTCACGAGGTAGTAAATGATGTTTTGGATGGACAACCAATTATGGCTGCATATTGCATACTCGCTGATTTAGGAGCCATTTACGAACGAAATTACGGCGACCAAGAATTGACTTTTGCCTTAAGCGGATATACCTATTTTGATAAAGATGTATGGGACGGTTTAGACGGTTTCGTACTCTGGGATCGAGAAACGGAAAGCCTGTGGTGGCCACTTATTGGAAAAGCCGTTTCGGGGCCATTAAAGAATGTTAAGCTTTTAGAAATGGATGAAAGCAAGTGGGAAGACGTGCAATGGAAATACATTAAGGAAAAGTATCCAAATGCTTTAGTTCTGAAATCGGGTCAAGATTTTGAACGACCTGGTGAATGGAAAAAAATTAAGGACGTTTCAGCGATCAAGGAAAATTTTACGATTGAAAAGTAAAGGCAGACCTAGCCAGAATAAGCCTTTAAACAACTTCAAAGATTATTTCTTTTCTTACATCATGTTTCGATTTCACACATTTCTTTTTCTAATGCTATTTTTTGTTTCCAATTGGACAGTCGCACAATCAGATTCAATAAACGAAATAGTCGATTCGATCGGCACCTCTATAAACATCACCCACTTCGACCATCAACTTGGCGACTCCAAATTGAAGCAGGTATGTCATAGAAAGGCTGAAGATGAACGCATTACTTTTGTGAACCTTCATGAAAATGAACAAACAAGTATTGATGCTCTAAAGAAGCACTCGCAAGACACATTGATAACCTACACTTACCTTGAACACGGAGGTGAAAGAAGGGTTTCATTTACTATTGGTCAAGAAAATTACAATTTTGATCCGAATAGAATGTTTACCAAGAAAGGACGAAAATGCACCTTAAAAGACGGTGGAAATCACTCAAGAAAAGCGAATAAGCAAGTCGGAAAATTTGCGACAGACTTCCTATGGTCTATAAGTCAATCTTATGCTATAGTGTCGGTTCACAACAACACGGACAATAACTATTCCATCCTAAGTTATAAGCCCGGTGGTTCAGAATCCAAAAACACAGATTCTTTATACATCAATCCAGAAATGGATCCTGATGATTTCATTTACACCACCAATCTTATATTCTATCAGACAATGGTGAAACACAATGTGAACGTAATTCTTCAGGACAATAAGAAGTTTGTTAATGACGGCTCCCTCAGTGTGTATTGCAACAAACGTCTTTGTTACGTGAACATAGAAACAGAACACGGTCACCTTGACAAACAACTTGAATTATTAAAATTGGTTCACAAAGTTCTTGGAGAGCAGATCCCAATAAAAGAACGATCTCACACTCTTTAGAATCCAAGAATGGCACATTTCGAGAATGTTAAAAAAATTCCTCGCTGCAATAATCTACCCGAAAGAGCGATTAATAGCCTGAACACTAAAAATCAAAACAATGTATAAACACACCCTACTAGTGGCTTCCCTAATTGCATTTTCATTTTCGTCATCAGCACAAACTGAAACTGGAATTGGTAAAAGCCCATGGAAAGTTGGCTCATTTGGAGTTAACCTTGGAGGAGTAAGAGACTCTTACCAAAAAATGGATTTGTCATCAATGTATGACCTAACGAAGAACCCAGCACTTCTCGATAGAGATTTAACAGGATATGAGGAAGACATTCAAAGAGTTTCGGGCGGAGCTACAGTCGGATTGAACCTTACTCTTATTTCAGATCGAGGAAATTCTGGCTGGCAACACGAAATTAGACTTGGAGGCTCTTTCTCAAGTCGTGAACCAATGATTCATTATAGACAGCCCGGTGTTGACCCAGCCAGCAGCACAAATACACTAATTTATTGCCACGTAGTCAATGAGTTTAATGTCAGCGGAGCTTATTTGTTCCGAAAATCTCCAAAAGCAGCACCTTGGTTTAGCGTTTATGGTGGACTTGGAGTGAACGTTGGAAGTTCATTCAACAGCAAGGTGATGGTCATAGAAAATTCATTTGAATGGGACAATCCTTCAACATCGACAAACAGTACATCCGCATACCAAGGGAAAGAAAGTATTTTCTCAAGGGTTTATGCGCCTGTTGGAGTTCAGTTTCAACTCTTCAACCATTTCAATCTTGGTTTGGAAACAAATATCGGAGTTGGAATGCAAAACGTAATTGGTGGAGATTCTTACTTCATGCCAATAACAACCGGAGTACAATTACTGGTTTCGTACTCGTTTTAAGGCAGAGTTTAAAGGAGAGGGTAGTTCATTAAATAAGGCTACCCTTTTTTTTATGCGTTTACATTTTTTACAATTCTCGGCCCTTTACCAGGGTCGTATTCAATGAAATTTTAAATTGATTCATCCACAACTCAAAGAAGTAACGGTACTTTTTTGAGTGATCTCTTTTTTGTTCCGTCCCCCTAATTTTATTACTAAAGAGCACTTTCACCTTTAGGCGTGAAGAAAAACTCTAAGTATTTCACCTGTTTTGTAGAAAAGAAATAATCGAAGCTCATATTGATTCGCTAAATAAAATAAAACGATGGAAAAGAAAATAATAATTGCAGTAGTCTGTGCTGTTACTTTAGGACTGACAAGCTATGGTCAGGTGCAAATAGGAAATGACATTGATGGAGAAATGGCAGGCGACAACGCCGGCTTCAGTACTACCTTATCGTCTGATGGTTCAGTTGTTGCCGTTGGAGCTAATTTTAATGCAGGAGGTGGTGCTGCTGGTTCTGGTTCTGGTCATGTGCGCGTTTTTAAAAACACCAATGGGAACTGGATACAAATTGGAAATGATATAGATGGAGATCCTGGAGATCAAGCTGGGCAATCAGTAAGTTTGTCCGCAGACGGCTCTATAATCGCAATAGGAGAGCCCATAGATAACGATGTTGCTCTCGCTAGTGGTCAAGTAAGAGTTTATGAAAATATTGGTGGTACTTGGACTCAAATTGGTAGTGAAATCAATGGAGATATGTTTAATTCTCAAACCGGGCGTGCTTTAGGCCTATCTTCTGATGGTTCCGTACTCGCAGTAGGGGCGTTTGGTGCGAACTCGTTTATTGGACAAGCCAGAGTTTACGAAAACCAAGGCGGGTCATGGGTTCAAATCGGCAATGATATAAACGGTGATGAAGCCTTAGATCTATTGGGTTATTCGATTAGTACTTCATCTGATGGCTCAATAGTAGCTATTGGTGCTATTGGTAATCCAAGCTCTCAAGAAATTGGATATGTTAAGATCGTTCAAAACATTGGTGGATCTTGGTCACAAATAGGAAGTAATATAGTTGGAGCATTCCAGGGTTTTGGAAATTCAGTTAGCCTTTCTTCTGATGGATCCATTGTAGCAATTGGTGGACCCGGTGAGTCGCCCGAAGGAAAAGTGCAAGTCTTCCAAAATACTGGCGGAAACTGGGTTCAAATAGGAAGTGACCTCTTAGGTGAAGTGGTAGGAGATCTATTCGGATATGCCGTCAGTTTATCTGCAGGTGGAAATACCCTCGTGGTAAGTGCAAGAAATCATAGTAGCAGTGCTACTAACGCCGGGCGCACTTACATCTTTCGCAATCAAGGGGGAACATGGGTGCAAATCGGAAGTTCGATCGATGGGGAAACTGCAGACGATTTCTCAGGACGTTCTCTACATATCTCCTCAGATGCTTCAACGATTTCGATCGGATCTCCATCAAACAATGGAAACGGAGCAAGCTCTGGGCATGTTCGCGTTTATGATTTAACTCCATTATTTGTTTCCTTAAATGAATTAGACAATTCTGCTGTCATTAGATTATTTCCTAACCCAACAGATGATTACTGTAAAATAGAGATTGAGGATAACTTGATGTTTGAAGAAGTGAACATTTTTGATGCATCTGGGAAAGTTGTTCTGACTTCAGAGGAGACTTACATCGACTTGCAGCATCTTCCTTCAGGAAGCTACGCGGTGAAAATAATCACACAGCAAGGAATTTTTTCGCGAAAACTGACAATTCAATAATTTTTCAACGATTCAGCTTGTCCTGTAAGAAATAGTAATTCTTTTAATAATAGTTTTCTATAATTAATGCTAGTAACGGTGTAATGACAATGAAAAATGAATTGCAGCTTAGGAAAAATGTCGATTTCTATTGCAATCAAGTTTCATAAATGCCAGTTGAGCTTGGAGATTGACAATTGTTTTTGCTAATTTACAAGTGCTTTAACCTCAATGAATAAGAAAACTACTGGCAATATCGACAAAGCTGTGCAAACGAATGAGGAAAACTCAGTGGACAATCAGCGCCACTACAAATCTCTTTTCGACGATTGCCCTGTGCCTATTTGGGACGAAGACTTTTCTAAGATTAAGGGCTATATCGAAAAACTCAAGGATGAAGGTGTTACAAATTTCCGAACGTATTTCGAAGCCAATCCAAGAGCGCTAGACGAATGTGCGTCTCTGCTAATTGTCAATGATCTTAATCAAGCAGTTGTCGACTTGAATCAGGCAACTTCGAAAGAACACATGTTAAATCACTTTACCGAGTTGATCAATGAAAATTCACCGCGGTATGTGATTGATCAATTTGAGGCGATTGCAAACAATGAATTGAGCTGTGAATTTGACGCCGAACTCGTTACATTCAATGGAATTAAAAGACATGTTCATCTTAAATGGACAGTTGTTAAAGGTTTTGAAAAGACCTACGCAAAAGTGTATCTGACGACAACCGACGTTACCAAACGAATCATTGCAGAAAATTTACTGCTCCAGCATTCTAACAGAGAGAAGGAACTCTTGCTAAAGGAGATCCATCATCGGGTAAAGAACAACTTGCAAATCGTTACGAGCTTGCTGAATTTACAATCCAATTCAATTGAAGATGAAAAGACGAAATCTCTATTTGAAATAAGCCTGCACCGAATTAGCTCAATGGCACTTGTTCATGAACTATTGTACCAATCCAAAGACTTTTCACAAATCAATTACGGGAGTTATTTGGAAAAATTGATTCACCCTTTAATTGAATCGATGAATCCTGCCGGAAGTGATATTTCCTTGAATATTCAAGCAGATGAAATTTCATTGAACATCAACACTTCGATCCCACTTGGACTTTTGATCAATGAAATAATCACCAATTCGCTAAAACACGGATTTGACGTCAATCAAACAGGTGAAATCTACCTTCGGCTCCACAATGATGGAGATTCGAATTATAGATTGTGCATTGGCGACAATGGAAATGGCTACGACAAAGATTTTAATATTGAAGAGGCAGATTCACTTGGACTTCAATTAATTCATAGCTTATCCGAACAGCTTTCTGGAACAATTTCGCGCGATTGCAACATGAAAGGAACGCACTATTGCGTAAGATTCGAAGAACTTCCTTCAAACCATCAGCGGTTTCCTGCGGAGTGATTTTAGATGTTGGATTTTAGGACATCCTAGTACACGTGCTCATTCTATTGTTTCTCTTTTGTTTCTTTTGCATCAAAAAATTTCCTAACACAAAAAAGCCCCCTTTCCAAATGAAAAGAGAGCTCAAAAAATCTTTAAATACTACCCAATATTATTTCTTAAGGTATTTTGTCAATAGAACAACCGTCTGTCCGTCAACCTTACCTTCAATTTGTTCTGCATTATCATAAACCAAAGAAATATTCCGGACTGCCGTTCCTCTTTTTGCAACAAGACTAGAACCTGCAACTTTTAAATCTTTGATCACAACAACTGAATCACCAGGACTTAAAATAACGCCATTACTATCGCGATGAATCACTTTGTCCTCAGACTCGTCTTCAATTCCTTGTTTCGCCCAATTCATGTCATCTTCTTCTAGATACATCATATCAATCAGATCATTCGGCCAACCTTCGCCTTTCAATTGATGCAGCATTCTAAACGCTACAACTTTAACAGCAGAAACTTCGCTCCACATACAATCGTTCAAACAACGCCAATGGTTTGAATCTACATCGACATCGCCAGTCAATTGTCCATTACAAGTAGAACAAACATGAGCCGCATCGTTGGCAGACTCTCCTTTTTTGGGCGCTACAACAAATACATTTAAATCTTCTACCGCTCCACAAAGTTCACATGTCCCTCCACTTCTTGCTACTAGTTCTTTTTCTAAACTCATAATTGAAATAATTGAATTCAATACTAAGGTTTTTTTTGCCAAAAGCAAGTCGTTTTGCTTCAATATTCATTCCGTACCTTGATTTGATAAATAAAACCATACTTATTTGTAAATCAATACATTACATCGTAAATTCTATCCACAACAACTTGGAAGCAGATTGTTCTGTTGAAATATATTGGGATGAATAATCTGTTTACGGCTACGACGACCATGCAGAGCGCATGAGAATAGAAATCTAAAAACAACGATGTATTATGGAAAATGCAGTAAACAAAACAAGCAGTGTAGAGTTAACATTACTCGGAATCAAGAAAACATGGGTTCGCTCAAAAGGTGAATGGCGTGACAAAAACAAGGTTGGAGTTCAGCCCATCGAAGTAATTATTCACGATGACATTGAAGGATCATCGAAACGATGGTGGCAATTTTGGAAATAGTGGGCTCAATTCGTTTATAACTTTTCATTTTTCAATATCGACTATCAGTCATAAACTAAAGTAGAATTGCTAATTTTGCCTTTTACATATTAGATATGGCAGATACAAGATACAATCTCCGTGGTGTTTCCGCTGGAAAAGAAGACGTTCACAATGCAATCAAGAATGTTGATAAGGGATTATTTCCTCAAGCATTTTGCAAAATTGTTCCCGATCACTTAAGTGGCGATGAGGACTACTGTGTCGTAATGCACGCTGATGGAGCAGGTACTAAATCTTCTCTTGCTTACATGTATTGGAAAGAGACGAATGATCTTTCAGTTTGGAAAGGGATTTCTCAGGATGCATTGATCATGAATCTTGATGATCTTTTGTGTGTTGGTGCAACGGATAACATTTTACTTTCATCTACAATTGGACGAAACAAGAACCTTATTCCTGGAGAAGTACTTTCTGCTATCATCAATGGAACTGAAGAAATTCTAACGGATTTAAGATCTCAAGGAATTGGAATTCACTCCACTGGCGGTGAAACTGCTGACGTTGGTGACTTGGTTCGTACTATCATCGTTGATTCAACGGTTGTTTGTCGAATGAAACGTTCTGACGTAATCTCAAACCACAACATTCAAGACGGTGACGTTATTGTCGGATTGGCTTCTTTTGGTCAAGCGACGTATGAAACGGAATACAACGGTGGAATGGGAAGCAACGGATTGACATCTGCTCGTCACGATGTTTTCAATAAAACGTTGGCGGAAAAATACCCTGAAAGCTTCGACCCTTCGGTACCAAACGATCTTGTTTATTCAGGATCAAAAGGATTAACGGAAGATGTTAATGCACCAATCAACGCTGGAAAACTTGTTCTTTCTCCAACGAGAACGTACGCTCCAGTAATCAAACAAATTTTAGACAATCATAGAAACGACATTCACGGAATGGTTCACTGTTCTGGTGGTGCGCAAACAAAAGTGCTTCACTTCGTAGAAAACGTTCACGTGATAAAAGACAACCTATTCGATATCCCACCATTGTTTGATTTAATTCAAAAAGAATCAGGCACAGAATGGAAGGAAATGTACAAGGTTTTCAATATGGGACATAGAATGGAAATTTATGTACCACAAGAAGTTGCCAACGATATTATCGCAATATCAAAATCATTCAACATCGACGCACAAATCGTAGGTCGCGTTGAAGCACATGAGGGCAAAAAACTAACAATCAATTCACCTTATGGTGAGTTCACATATTAAAGTAATACTCACTTAATATTGAAAGAAAGGCTCGCTATATGCGAGCCTTTCTTTTTTTAAAAATCTAAGAAAAGACAATCCCCACAAAGAATAAATCTCTGCAGGGATTGTTTTCGATGTATGAAACGATCGAATTAATTAAATGATTCTGTACAAGGCGTGTTTGTAAATGTCAAATTAGAAGAACTGTAATTCGGGTTTACTGTTTGCCCACCACTTAGAACCCCATAAACTCCGCACGCAGCATTGTCAATGAAATGAACATCATGAATGTTTAATTTTGCGTCGTACCACAAGTTAACCGAACCATTCGTATTCGTCGGATCTTCTCCGCCACCAATGATTTCAGCATATCCAATCTCATTCAATGGGTTCGTACTATCAAAATAAAGACGTTCCCAAGCTCCTTGACCGGCAACAACTCCACGAAATGTAATCAGTTCAGATGGCGTTCCAACAGCATAGAGACTATGTCCATCTGGAGTTCTAACTTCAACGCTTGGCTCAAATTCTATGATCACTCCAGGAGCAATAATCCAATTGGCACTATTCTTCAAGGTTCCACCACCCTTGACTCTATAAGGAACATTCAAATTCGTCCATGTTTGAGACGTCTCAACTTCTCCATCACTAGCATACGTATCAATATAAATCGCATCAATTGCATTTCCAGTAAATGTCCCTCCTGAAATAGAACCTGCATATTCTGCTGCGGTAAACATTGGGTGCGTGCAACCTGTTATTGTATTGTTCGTGAAAGTAAAATCACAGCCGCCATAATTGGAATTGATTCCATAACCAGCACAATTTTCGATGGTCGTATTACTAACTTCTGCTTTAGACGTTGCATAAAGAATAATTCCTCCTTCATCGCCATTGCTATTAAAAGAATCACCACCGGCAAACTCAATTGTACATCCTGAAATTTTGTTTTTTACATCTTCAGAATCAATGTACAATCCAGCCCAAGCACCAGCAACTTTATCAACTCCTGTAAATAGAATTGGTCCGGCCGTCGTCGCAACTGCATTCAATGAGCCATTTGAGTTAACATTCAAACCAGCATTAGAAGTAAATGATATTGTCACACCAGGCTTGATCTCTAAATCACAAGAAATAGGCATTTGGCAGTTGACAATATAATCTACATCCAATCCCAAATCCACCAACTCGTAAGTCGTTCCAGTTTGATTGAAGACTTGGCAGTCAAGCGTCATTGCATTTGCAGTAGAAAATGTACAGCTTCCATCGTCTTTTTCTGCCGATGCATCATAATTGGTAGCTGTCGGATCTGTACATCCTTTTTTCTTACAAGATGACATTACTAAAGCAATTGCCATCAAGATTAATATTCCATTTCGTTTCATAATTTTTGTTTTAATATTATGAGACAAATTTCGGGAGTAAGCCGCGAGAAGAGTATAGGGTTTTCCCTAGAAAATGTTTTTAGTCGTCCAAAAGGTTCAGAGCAATCGCTTTCTTGACGAGTCCAGTGATGTTTTTCACATCCAACTTAACGAAGAGGTTACTTCGGTGAAGTTCAACTGTTTTTTCGGAGATAAATAATTCTTTGGCGATCTCTTTGGTGGACTTTTCCCTCATGATCACTTCCAATACCTCCCTTTCTCTTTTGGTCAATACAATGGAATCGTCCGGAATCAGTGCCTTCATTTTTTGCTCGGCAAGAGTGCTGTAATAACTATTCCCTGCCATTAACTCGTTTATCGCCATTACGATTTCACTCAACGACTCTGATTTAAGAATGTAGCTATCGACTTTTCTGCTCAGCCGTTTGATCGTAACGCTATCAGAAACGGTGGTGAGAAGTATAATCTTCATACTTGGAAACTCGCTTCTCAATTCGTCCAGAAAGTCTTTTGCATTGTCCGCTCCAAATTTTAAATCTTGAATTAGAATATCAAACGAATCTTTTCGCAACACATCAAACAAGTCCGTTTTATTCAATACCCCTTCACACTTTGACTGTGGGAATTGCTTTGCTAAAACAGAAAGTAAACCGTTTAGAATTAATTGATGATCGTCGGCGAGAATTATTTTCATGATGCTATAGATAAAGATATGGAAATCAAACTTCCTTCACCAATCTTGCTTTCAATTTCAATGTCCGCTTTAATTTCCTTCAAACGTTGCCGCATACTTTCGAGACCTTGCCCCTTCACTTCTTCCGGCAAAAAGCCCACTCCTTCGTCTTCCACAGTAAAAACCAATTCATTCTCAAGCTGAGAAACTTGTACAATGCATGAAGGTGATTCCGCGTGCTTTTGAACATTATGAATAAGCTCTTGAATGCTCCTGTAAAGCAAAGTGGACTCACTCGGTGTTAAAGAAATGGTGTTCCTTAAATTATTACTGAATTGAATTTTAAACTTTTCACGTGAATTCTCCCTGCAATAGTCAGCCAAACGCTCTGGTAAATTATCTTGGTTTAGTCCCAATGGCATTAAATTATGTGATATTCTGCGTGTTTCATCATGAAGCGTCTGAAGTTGATTCACAAGTGGCTCCAGTGGCGAAGCCGTATCTCCTAATGAAAGATCTTCTAGCTTTAATTTAATCCCAGTAATTGAAGAAGCCATTCCATCGTGCAATTCATTGGAAATACGTTCTCGTTCCCTTTCTTCTGCTAAAACTGCCGCTATCATTCTCTTCGATTCCTGCTCACGATGAATTTGCTGTATCTTTTGCTTGTGCAGACGGTTGTAGAAATAATAACTGATCAAAACCAAAATAAGTAAAGCACCAAGAGTAATGATCCATTGAGCGCGCTTGTACAATGTATTCTCGTCTTTCACATTTTGTAAACGACTCAACGTCAATTTTCGCTCCTTTTTTTCAGTGTCGTATTTGATTAAAATATCATTAATCGCCTTTTGATTCTGAACACCTGAAGAGGCAAGATAAATTTTATGGGCCTTTGAAAGATGATGAAACGCCCGATCCGGCTGGTCCAATCCATTGAACGCGTACCCCAAATTTTTATGAATGGCGTACAATGTGTTTTCATTGTTTAACTCTAAAGTTTCTTTCAATGCCTGTTCACCAATTTCAACGGAGGCTTGATAATTCTTGGCCATTAAATAAGCATGAAGTAAACCAACTTTGTTCAACATTACGAAATGACTTTGTTGGTACATCTCACTCAACTTGAGGGATTCATTAAAGTAAAAAATCGCGGTATCATGCTTTTTTTCTACGATGTATAATTCTCCCAAACTATGATTACTAACGATCAAGCCAATTGGATTCTTGTATTTAGTAGATAGTTTCAACGCTTTGTTTGCCAACACTCTCCCCTCCTTGATCCGGTCAAGTTTTAGTGCACTGATTGCTACTATTCCAATTACACCAGGCAAGTGAACCGTATCATTTTCCTTTAAAAGTTGATCGTAGGATTTTTTACTGTACTTATAGGCCGATTCAAAATCCGAAAGCCCGAAAAATATATTCGCAATATTATTCTCCACTTGAGCAGCCGAATAAAAATCCTTCTCTTTTTCTAAAATTGCCAATGATAATTTAAAGCTTTGAATCGCCTTATTGTAGTCCTTTTTGTAAGCATACACTGAAGCTTGCAGGTTGTGGAATTTGGCTGTACGGAAGGTTTTATTCTCTTCCAAACTTAAATCTATTCCTTTTTGGGCAGAAGCAAAGGCCGCGTCTAATTGCCCAGATAAAAATCGTGCTTTAGATAAATTATAATGATAGGTGTCTTCCAGAGTATAATTACCTTCAACTTGCTTTAGAAGCGTTTTTTCAAGTGAATCTATTTGTTGAATATCACCAATAGAACCGCTAATTGTTTTTTCAATCCCAACAGAATCCAACTTTTGACAGAAGGTAAAACTTGCAAAGAAGGCGACAATAATGACAAGTAGTGTTTTCAAGGAAGTGGTATTGATTATCTTTAAATATAAAATAGGTATTAATTTAAAGTGAAAAGTATACAATATGAAACGCAAATCCCAGATTATGGATGGCTTTTTTTAGGGTTCCAATGTCTTTTCAAATCAATGCTGCCCATTAATTAATGAAGGCCTTCTCATTTTTACTATCGTGCCTTAGTATTGATAGAATGAGAAGCATTTTTAACATCTTCGCTCAAGTATTTCTTTAACACCGAAAAACTAACTACTTTTGACCGTCAAAAGAAATCCAAATTTGTTGACTTTAGTAGAAGAATAATATGAACGATTTACTGCAAAAATTAGAGGCTATCAACTACCGATTTATTGAGGTGGGCACGCTTATCGTGGATCCTGATATTATTGTGGACATGAAGCGATATGTCAAGCTGACAAAAGAATACAAAGATCTTGAAGAACTCGTTGAGGTCTACAAAAAATACAAAGGCCTTATCGACAACCTTGAAAGTTCAAAAGCACTTTTAAAGGCGGAAGATGATGCCGAAATGCGTGAGATGGCCAAAATGGAAATTGATGAGCTTGAAAAGAGTCGACCAGTGATGGAAGAGGAAATCAAGACGCTTTTGATTCCTAAAGATCCAGAAGATGAGAAATGTGCAATCATGGAAATGCGCGCTGGAACTGGAGGTGATGAAGCTTGTATTTTCGTTGAGGATTGTTTCAGAATGTACACGATGTTCTTTAAGGAAAGAGGTTGGCCGTATGAAGTGGTCAATACCAACGAAGGAACAACAAAAGGATTTAAAGAAATTACAATCAATATTGACGCACCGGCAGCATACGGAGTTTTGAAATTTGAATCAGGCGTACACCGTGTTCAACGTGTACCTGAAACGGAATCTCAAGGTCGAGTTCACACCTCAGCGATTACAATAGCCGTTCTTCCTGAAGCGGAAGAAGTAGATATAGACATCAACCCAGCTGATATTCGTAGAGATACGTATAGAGCGTCTGGAGCAGGTGGACAGCACGTAAACAAGACAGAGTCAGCCATCCGATTGACGCACGTTCCAACAGGAGTTGTTGCAGAATGTCAAGACGGTAGGTCACAGCATAAAAATTTAGCCCAAGCAATGACAATGCTTCGTTCTCGTTTGTACCAAATTGAATTGGACAAAATAATGAACGAACGATCGGAGCACAGAAAATCATTGGTCTCGACTGGTGATAGATCGGCGAAGATTAGAACATACAATTATCCGCAAGGACGAATCACAGATCATAGAATCAATAAAACGATGTATAATCTTGGAGCCTTCATGAATGGGGACCTTCAGGAAATGATCGATTCTTTGAAAATGGCGGAAAATGCGGAGAAACTGAAGGGCGAAGACGTGTAACGTCTGATAAAGCAAACGGTAGAGCAGCTTTGCTAAATTGAAATTACAAAACAATCCAAAATGACCCGAGCACAACTTATACAAGAGATTAAAACAAAACGCTCATTTTTATGCGTTGGATTGGACACGGACTTAAAAAAGATTCCGGCACACCTCTTAGAGACTGAAGATCCAATTTTCGAATTCAATAAAGCCATTATTGATGCGACAAAGGACTTTTGTGTTGCGTACAAACCGAACGTTGCTTTTTATGAGTGCCACGGACCGAAAGGGTGGGAATCACTTAAGAAAACGATCGATTACATTCCAAATAACATTTTAACGATTGCCGATGCAAAGCGCGGTGATATCGGAAACACTTCTCGGTATTACGCGGATACTTTTTTCAACTATTTGAATGCAGATTCGGTAACAATTGCTCCTTATATGGGCGAAGACAGCGTTACTCCATTTTTCGAATACGAAAACAAATGGGTTATTCTTTTGGCCTTAACATCCAACAAAGGAGCGTTGGATTTCCAGTTTATGACGGACATGAACAACGAAGAATTGTACAAAAAGGTCTTGCGTAAATCTCAAAACTGGGGAACGGACGAAAACTTAATGTACGTAGTTGGAGCAACACGCGCAGAAGGAATTGGCGAAGTTCGAAAAATTGTTCCAAATCATTTTTTCTTAGTACCAGGAGTAGGAGCGCAAGGCGGGTCTTTAGAAGATGTTGCAAATTATGGTTGGAACGACGATTGCGGATTGCTTGTAAATTCATCCCGTGGAATCATTTACGCTTCAAAAGACACTGATTTCGCAGAAAAAGCAGGTGAATCTGCAAAAACGCTTCAAGGCCAAATGGCGAAGATTCTCGACGCGAAGAACTTTTAAATAAACTATAACTATTGGTTAATTGATTGATATTTAATATATTGAATCAATATTTCCATGCCAATTGAAAAACACTACCGTTTTCTGCCTTCTTTTCATAGCCGTGCTTATCCTAGCAAACGGTATCTTTTATCTTGTTTTACGATCCAATCGTGTCTCAACAAATGAATTGCTATTAACACTAATTGGAATATCAATTATTTCTCTAGGAGCTGTATTTTTTTCAAGGAAATTAAAATCTAAAAAATAAAGCACTTCCTCTATAAATCGTTTAGTACCAAGCCCTCATTAAATCTGGATTTTTGGCACTAGTATTGCTATACCAAATTCTTTGTGTCCTAACTATATAAATCTTACTTTTGTCTCCGTATTTAATTAGAGTTTCCTCAATGTGGCAATCAATTGCTAATATCATTCTTAGAAATCGTTTTATCATCATTGGTATACTCGCTTTATTAACCACTTTTTTTGGTTATCATGCGGTTACTGGACTTGAATTAGATAACAAATATGGAATCCTTCTTCCCAACAATGCGGAAGCGAAAGTGGATTACGAGAAATTCAAAGAAATATTTGGTGAAGATGGCGGCTCTCTGGTAATTGCAGTTGAGACGGATTCTCTTTACACAGAGGAAAATTTCTTGAAGTGGAAAGAACTTGGAGACTCCATACTTCAAATGGATGGAATTAAAGCCGTTGTTTCAGAAGCCACCTTATTTTCGATTCACAACAACCGTGAAGAAGAGAGGTTTGATGCACATCGCATCTTTTCAGATACCGACTTTAAAGAAAAATCAATCGATTCAATTAAGTACGAAATCCGAAGCAATCCTCTGTATCGGGGCTTACTCTACAATGAGGACGAAACAGTTTCCTTAATGATGGTTGAAGTCGATGAAAGCTTCATTACCGATCAGAAAAAATCAAATGTAGTTCTCGATGTTGAAGAATTAGCACGGTCATATTCAACCCATTTTGGCGAACCAAGATTTGCAGGAATGCCGCACTTGCGCGTTGTAATTGGGAAACGGATCTTAAAAGAAATGTACATATTCATTGGGCTGTTGTTATTGATGACTTCCCTTCTGATGTACTTCTTCTTCCGATCACTGAGAGTTGTTTTCATCTGTAACCTGGTTGTAGCAATCGCTGTGATTTGGTCGATGGGAACGATTGGCGCATTGAATTTCAACATCACAATTATCATGGCACTGATTCCGCCTCTGATGATTGTCATTGGTGTTCCAAACTGTATTTTCCTTCTCACAAAATACCACCAGGAGGTTAAGGAACATGGCAACAAGGCTAAGGCTTTATCAAGGGTAATTCGAAAAATTGGTACAGCGACTTTCTTAACCAACTTAACGACTTCACTCGGATTTTTGACATTCGTCTCTACAAATTCAACGAAGCTTGTTCAGTTTGGAATTACGGCATCAATCAACATCATGATGGTGTTCATTTTGTCGATCACGATTTTACCAATCATCGTTTCATTATCTAAAACGCCGAGAGAAAGACATCTTAAACACCTCGACAGAAAATTAGCGACAGGATTATTGAATACGCTTGTCAATATAACGCTAAACCATCGTAAATGGGTTTACATTACAACGATTGCGGTTGTAGGAATGGCGATCATTGGAATGACCAAAATTGAAGCTACAGGTAACTTATCTGGAGATCTACCCGCAGGTCACCCAATTCTTGAAGACATGAACTTCATGCAAGAGAATTTTGGGGGAGTTATTCCTTTTGAAATCCTTATTGACTACAAAGAAGATTCTAGATTGAATAAGACGTCAACATGGTTGGCGGTTGAAGAGTTGCAAAGCAGAATTACAAAAGACACATTGTTCTCGCGCAGTATTTCATACATCGACGCTTTAAAAGCAGCGAACATGGCGTATTTCGACAATGATTCTTCTCAATACAAATTGATTACTCAAAG
>JAWUWJ010000079.1:0-16151 GCA_034111925.1 Crocinitomicaceae bacterium | reverse complement strand
AATGATAATTCACGACCCGTTTGTCCAGCAACCGAAGTGTTTTCATCCGCACGACGAATTAAATAAGGAAGAACCTCTTTAATTGGGCCGTAAGGAACGTATTTAGCTACCATTAGATCGCTGTCAGCAAGGTTAAACGATATGTGATCACTCATTCCAAGCAATTGTGCAAAGTACGCTCTAGGGTCGCTAGAATCGATTCCGTGTTCTTCCAATAATTTTACCAGAAGCATTGAACTCTCCTCGTTGTGCGTTCCAGCGCAAAAGGAAACACGATCAATTCGTTCTACAACGACTTTCAGTGCAGCATTGAAATCAGTATCCGCCGCATCTTTATTCGGTTGAATCGGCGATGGATATCCTTTTTCTTCAGCACGAGCGCGTTCTTTTTCCATGTATGCGCCTCGAACCAGCTTAACACCCAATTTGAAATTCTCTTTTTCAGCGCGTGCTATTTCCGATTTCAAAAAGGCCAATCGATCATGACGATACAGCTGCACAGTATTGTAAACAATCGCCTTCTCTTGATTGAACTTAGCGCTCATCTCATAAGCAAGGCGGTCAATTGTATTTTGAATCCATGATTCTTCCGCATCAATAAAAATCGGAACGTTTCTTTCATAAGCTTCTTTACAGATGCATGAAACGCGTTCTACCATTTTATCGTAATCCTTTTTCTCTTCAGTCGATAAATTCTCTAGTCCATCGTTTGATTTTTCAAGAATTTCATGAAGACATATTCCAGTGACCTTAAAAACAGCGAACGGAATATTTTCGTTTTTCTCGCCCTCTTTAATCGTTCCAACGATTTCTTGAACAGTTTTATCAAAGTCTTCTTCCTTCGTTTTGCCTTCAATACTGTAATCTAGAATCGTTTTCACATTTCTAGAAGCCAATGTTTTAGAAGCTTTCAACGATTCCTGAATGGATTCCCCACCACAGAATTGACGGAAAATGGTCTTCTTTATAATTGCTTTAATAGGAAGTCTTAAGCGCAATGCTATGTTCGTCGCCCACTTGCCAAACCGAACCATGGCGGGACTTGACACCACTTTGAATAACCAATACGCACGCTTCAAATCCCCTTTGGATTTACCGCGAAAAGCCACTTCAGTATTGTCGAACGAAATCATGGCACAAAAATAGTTTCATTTTTGAAAGAATTATATAAAATGGCTGCTTTTTGTTGTGGTCTCAACAAATCTTTATTTTTACCGTTTTAAGTTCAACATTGAATGAAATATATAGAGTCAAATAATAGTCGTTTAGAAATAGGTAGCATTGAAGAATCATCTTTCAATGAAGTCCTCGGAACGAAGTATAAATCGTCTAAAAAAGTGATTATTGCTGATGAGAATACACACGTCAATTGTCTCGAATATTTGATAACAACCTTTGAACATCTCAAAGAGTCTGAAGTGATTGTGCTTCCTGCTGGCGAAATGAATAAGGAGTTGGGAATCGTAAATAATGTTTGGGAGGCCCTCACAGATTACGGCGTAACACGGCATGATTTAATCATCAACCTTGGTGGAGGAATGATCACTGATATGGGCGGTTTTATTGCTTCTTGCTACAAACGCGGAGTGGATTATATCAATATTCCAACCTCATTACTCGGAATGGTAGATGCCTCAATAGGAGGGAAGACTGGAATTAATCTAGGCGAATTTAAAAACCAAATTGGTGTCTTTTCACATCCAGAAGTCGTTTATATTGATGTTGCTTTTTTATCAACGCTGCCGAGCGAAGAATTACTCAGTGGTTATGGCGAGATGCTCAAACACGGATTGATCAGCGATGAAACGTTGTTTGATATTCTTATTGCCCAATTAAAAGGAGATCAAGATTTTTCTGAGGAAATTCTATTGACGTGTATCGGAATTAAGAATGAAGTTGTTTTGAAAGATCCCTTGGAAAAAGGATTGCGAAAAATATTGAATTTTGGACATACGATCGGTCATGTGATTGAAGGTCATTTCATGAATGGAAAGAAAATGACACACGGCCATTGTGTAGCAATCGGAATGGTTATGGAATCTTATATTTCTTTGAAAATCGGACTGTTAGATCAGAAGTCATACGATAAGATTCAGAAAAATATTTTGGCGTTTTATGCAATGCCTCAGTATTCAAATGACGAAATCAACGAAATGGTGATCATGCTTTCCAACGATAAAAAGAACCGCAATGGAAAGATTTTATGTTCACTTTTAAGTTCGATTGGAACGTGTAAATACGATCAGCCAGTTACCGAAGAATTATTTGTTGAAGTTTTTTTGCACTTTAAGAATTTGCAGGTAAATCTAAATTGAAATCGATTTTCTAAGCTTTCAATGCAATCAATTTTGATTTAACGATCTCCAATCGAGAGATTAAATCTTCATGTGAATGTTCGTTCGAACTCGTTTCAACTGCAGGCGATTCTATCTTCGCTCCAGATTTTAACGCTTTTCGCGCGCCATCAAGTGTGTACCCTTTTTCTTTAACAAGAATATAAATCCGATCAATTTTCTCAATCTCCTTAGGAGTATACAATCGATTTCCCTTCTTGTTTTTCTTAGGTTTGATGATCGGGAATTCCTTTTCCCAAAACCGAATTAACGATGTGTTTACGTCTAGCATACCAGCAACTTCGCCTATTGAATAATAGAGCTTTGTAAGTTGATTATGAGCTATTTTTGACATCAGCGTTAAAGTTTGAATCGAATATAGCAAATTTTTATAGAATGGATTCTAGCATTTAGTTTTTTCGTTTCTTTATGACGTAAAACAGAATAATGTTCGGAGGAAATCAATTGGAGGATCAGACAATTCAGCGCAGACGGGAATGGGTTTTCTTGCTCATGGCAGGAATTTTCTTAGGCTCATTGGCCATGCTGAACATTCTTGGCGTTTCTCGCTTCATCGATCTCTCAAGCTATGTCGGGATTTCAGACACAAGTGATATTCGTTTTGTGATTGCCGTTGGCGTTTTACCGTATCCAATTACATTTTTATGCACCGATTTAATCTCTGAGATTTACGGTAGAAAGCGCGCCAATATGGTCGTCTGGATTGGTTTTGTTCTCAACGTCTGGATTCTTATTGTAATGTGGTTCGGAGGTTGGTTGGAAGCACCAGCAGAATTGCTTTCCGATGGAACATTGCCGCTATCTGTTGGAGAGAAAGGAGCAGAAGCGCCCTCAGGATATGCTTTTTACGAAATCCGAAAATTGACATTCGGAGCAACGTTCGCTTCAATGATCGCCTATCTTTCAGCGCAATTTGTCGATGTTCAAGTCTTTCATTACTTAAAGAAAAAAACAAAAGGGAAAAAGCTTTGGTTGAGGAACAACCTTTCCACAATGACGAGTCAATTAATCGATTCGATTGCGGTCATTCTAATCACACATTATTACGCAGGGGCCCTTCCAATTGCTGATGGCGCCAATGTTCCAAATGCCTTAATGATGTTTATTGTATCAAGTTATTTGTTCAAATTCTTCTTCGCTCTATTTGATACACTCCCAATTTACTTCCTTGTGAAGCGCTTGAGGAAATACCTTAAAATTGAAGACGAATTAGGTTTTTGACTCTCGGTATTTTAGATGCCAGAACAAGTATACAATTGCCAGAGAATTCGCGATAATACCAATAGCAACCGTTTGGGGGATTGAGTCCAAAGAATTTTTGTAGGTGAATATAGTACTGAAAGACCCAAGCATAATTCCTAGTTCTAAAGCAATAAAAAGAGTTCCAGCACCAACTCCTCTTCTGTCGATGTGAGATAAATCTGCTGTCCACGTAAAAACTGTAGGACTATTCAACCCTGTCGAAAGCCCAAATACGATTGCCGATAAAGTAAAGGTTTGGACATCCCTTGTAAAGGCCAAAATAATCATACTCGCTACCATGAAAAACAATCCGATAATAAGTGTTTTTCGTCTCCCTATTGTTTCAGAAACCCTGCTTCCGAAGAGGCGAACCGCAACAGTTGAGATTACATAATATCCAAAAAAGTACCCCTTATTAAGGTCTAAAAATTTTGATATTTCTTGAGTCACAACAAATAGCACTCCCGTAGAGATCACTGTAAGAAACATTACCGTTGCAGCGGGCATTACGGGCGGATCAAAGACATCCTTTAACCTGATTTTTAGATGCTCAGGTTTGAAAGGAACCGTTTTAGGTAGAGTTTCTCTTAACGTCATTACTATTAAAAGTGTAATTAAGCCTAAGGCTGACGCCACAAAAAACAACAAGTTAATACTTCCTGAAGTCGTTATCCATGAAGCGAGAATTTGCCCAGCTCCAAATCCCACTGATATAAAGGTTCCCCAAATCCCCATTCCCAAACTTCTTTTTTCAGGTGGTAGAATATCGGTCACCATTGCTGTTGCGCCTGTGGGCAAATAACCAGCACTAAAACCATGAATAAATCGTAAAGTAAGAAAGAAGACCATTCCTGCCATTCCTCCAATTAAGCTTGAAATTGGATAAGATGCGCAAACAATTACACCTAAAATTGCACCAATTACCATTACTTTTTTTCGACCAATATAATCCGATAATTTCCCCGAAAATGGACGTGAAATTGCCGCTGATAGAGAAAATAGAAATATGATTAATCCTTTTAGATATTCGCCGTTTTTATACAATCCACTTAAGTAATCATTGAGCTCTGGAATAATTATGTTGAAGCTCACAATAAAGAAAAAGAGAGCGAAACAAATGATCCAGAAATTACGTTCGAATTGAGGGAGTTTCATTTTGCAAAGCTAGTCCTAAATATCACTTGAGAGTAATTGAAAGTCATAAAAAAAACAGAGAAATAATTGATCGAAATAGAGCACATGATTTTATTCATTACCTTGTATTAACCAAAATTTATATTCTATGAAAAAACTACTACTCACGGGAGCAATAAGCATGCTCTTTTTCGTATCCTTTGGTCAATGTGATATTGTCTATGCAACATTAAACGGATTACCGTCCGCTACTGGTGTTATTGGTGATCCATTGGACTTGGAAACGGCAATCTCTACAGCCAATGACGGCGATCTCATCCGAGTTGGAACGGGAATTTACGATCTAGATGTATCCTTAACAATTCCTTTCGATAACATCATTATTGAAGGCGGCTTTGACGATTTTAACGGTTGGGCAAAAACAAGTTTAGCAGGAGCAACGACAATTAATCGTACGACAGTTGATCCTGATGGAATGATGAACGATTATCGATTGGTTGTTATTTATGCAGCCAGTATTAACGGATTTGAATTGCATGATATAACGTTAACGACAGATGATGCAACTGCGCCTGGAACATCTACGTATGGGATGCACATTGATAATTGCACAAACTACTTTATAACAAGATGCCAAATTCTCCCTGGAAATGCTTCTGATGGAATTGACGGTTTAGATGGTGCGAATGGTGCCGATGGATCGATTGGAGGAAATGGAGCGAATGGAGATATTGATGACAATAGCTCTGGTGGAACTGGTGGAACCGGTGGTGCTGGAGGTGGCATCGGTGGTGGAGTTTTGACTGCTGGTGGCGTTAACCCAGTTGGAGGAGGAAATACTGGAGCTGGAGGCCCTGGAGGAAATGACAGTTCAAACCCTAGAGCCGGTGGTTCTGGTGGTGGAGGTGGATCTGGTGGAGAAACTGATCACGACGGTGGAGACGGTGGCTCTGGTGGAGGTGTTAATCTTGGAGCAAATCAAACAGGTGGAGGTGGTCATGGAAACTGGGGTGACCCAGGGGGTGATGGCTCTGACGGTTTTGGTGGTTCAGATGGTTCTTTTGGAATTAACGGAGCCAATGGAGGTGCACCTTTATACAATCAATATTTTGTTGTCGGTTCGGCAGGAACTGATGGAACTGATGGCGGCGGAGGTCTCGGCGGTGTCGGTGGCGGCGGTGGCGGTGGTCAATCGTGTTTCTTTTGTGATGATGGCTCTGGAAACGGAGGCGGAGGCGGCGGAGGCGGCGCTGAAGGTGGAGAAGCAGGAGCTGGTGGTACTGGTGCTGGTGCTTCTTTCGGAATCTACTTATTTAGCAACGGAGTAAACGGTGTTATTCAAAATAGTTATATCGTTGCTGGAGCAGCTGGACAAGGCGGAACTGCTGGTATTGGTGGTACTGGTGGGACAGGTGGAGCTATTGGATCAGGAAGTACTTTTGGGACTGCTGAAATCGGTGAAGGCGGAAACGGTGGAGTTGGTGGAAACGGCGGAGATGCTGGAGACGGTGGTTCTGCAGCAGACGGGATTTCGCAAGATATTCTTGTAGCAACTGGAGATGCTTTGGCAACTCAAGAAACGATGTTCGATCTTGCAGCAATGCCAGAAATTACTGCGACCTATGCAACTTGTACGAATCAAAACATGACATTTACAAATGTTGATGTGCCAATGGGGGGAGGAACGACATCGTGGGATTTCAGCGGAAATGCAACGCCACAATCGAGTATCATGAACCCTACAGTTACTCAGTTTACTGTTACTGGACAGCACGATGTAATGGAAGGAATCAATACATATATGGATTTCATTTATATCACATGTGGTGTTGATGCATCAGCATCTCAAGTGGGAGCGGTTTTAACTGCAACGGCAGCTTCTTCAACGTACCAATGGATCGATTGTAATACTGGATCTGCTTTGACAGGAGAAACGAATCAAGTATATACTGCAACGATTGATGGTGATTACGCTGTAATTGTAACTGAAAACACGTGCACAGATACGTCAGAGTGTTTCAATGTTGATTTCACGGCATTGGAAGATTTGTCTATGAGTGAATTCAATGTTTATCCGAATCCAGTTACAGATGTATTAACAATGGATTTCAATTCAGCTGTGAATGGTGAAATTAAAATTTACGACGTAACTATGAAATTGATTGATGCAATCGAAGTGTCTGAAACTTCATCTGTGGAATACACAATGAACGTTCCAAGCGGAGTTTACACAATTGAATTTATTAGCGATGATACACGAACAATACGACGCGTGGTCAAGAAATAATTGAACTTTTCAATTTATTAAGCCTGTCTTTGTTTATCGAAGACAGGCTTTTTGTTTAATGGCTGTTTTTGGTAAAAGTGTTATTTTTATTATCAACAATAATAGTTTGCGTCTAGCCTGAAAGGCGTCTTGCGCCTCTGCGGTTTCAAAAAATGAATACAATTTTGAAGTTAACTTGAAATGTTAAAATAAATTAAATTACGATGCGTCAAGGAAGGATTCCAAAGCACCTTCGTCGAAGCAGTATAAAAAGAAAATATATGAAAACGAATTTCCTATTATTTTGCAGTGCAATTGTATTTGTAGCCTGCAGTTCAAGTTTTGATGCTTCAGAGATCAATGGCTCAAGTGAAGCCTCTCTTATTGATGATTCCTTAAAGGTCGTAAAGACAAATGCCGAGTGGGAAAAACAACTATCGCCATTGGAGTTTAACGTGACAAGAGAAAGAGGTACTGAACGTTCATTTACAGGACGCTATTGGGATAATAAGAAAGATGGAGAATACTTTTGCGTTTGTTGCGACAATCTTCTTTTCTCTAGCAAGACGAAATTCAAATCGGGTACAGGTTGGCCAAGTTTTTATGACGCAGCCTCAAAAGAGAACGTAGGTGTAGCAAAAGACAATTCGCACGGAATGAGCAGAAATGAAGTTGTTTGCAATGTCTGTGACGCACATTTAGGACATGTCTTCAATGATGGCCCGAATCCAACTGGATTGAGGTATTGTATCAATTCGGCCTCGTTGAACTTCACTGAGAAATAGAACAGTTACAAAATTTATAAAATGAAAAATCCCGTGTTGGCTTAGCCGACACGGGATTTTTTATGCTATCTAAAATAATATTCTGCGTCCTTATTTATTGGGGACTAGTTCTGATTCGAAAGCCAAGCTTCGTATGTTACAAATTGTTCGTCAGAAAGAATCATTTTCATAACTGACTTATGATCTTTCTTATTTCCATTGATAAATTCTGTTTTCTTCGCTGCATTAAACGATGTATTCGTCTCAATTGCTTCAATTTTGTTTGCAACCTTCAAGTTTAATGATTCAACCCTCATAACTTGTTCTGGAGTTAAAGAAAGTACTGAAGTCATTTCAGCTGTTTGACTCGCTGCTTTTTCAGCTGGAGTTTGCGTTGCACTAACCGTAGCTTGAGATCGCAGCGTAGTATTGTTTTGTGCGTTTGCATTAACACCTCCTAAAAGCACCATTCCTATTAGTGCATATTTTAAAATCTTCATAATTTATTTTTTTAACGTTCCATACTTAGAGATCTGATAAGTAGATCCGTTTAATATCTAGATGCAAAAATATACGAAAAGTTGCTTTAAACAGCGAAAATATCTGCTTTTCCTTATCTTCGAACGTGATCAAAGCTCTCCTTTTCTCGATAATTGTCATTTCTCTAGGCTCTTGCGTTGCCGTAAAAGACATCCGATACACCAAAGGAGTGACTTCACTTAATTTATCAAAAAAAGGCTTAACGTCAGTGCCAGATGAGGTTTTTGATAATAAAGAGCTCAAAGTCTTACGTCTTTATGGAAATAAAATTGATTCAATTCCAGAACGGATCGGTGAACTCGTTCACCTTGAAAAAATCTATTTAGGAAAGAACAATTTAACATCACTTCCGAAGTCTATTGGAAATTTGAAGAACTTAAGAATTCTTTCGGCTCAATTCAACGATATCACTTCTCTGCCAGAAGAAATAGGGAATTTGACGAGCCTCAATCACCTTTCCTTGAATCAGAACCGTTTAACAACGCTTCCGTCAAGTATTGGGAAGTTGCAGCAATTGGAAGTTTTAGAATTGAGATTTAACTTTTTGACTTCAATTCCAGATGAAATTACGGATTGCGCGAATTTGAAATTCATCTACCTCGATCGAAATAATTTATCAGGGTTACCAGAGGAAATAAACAAACTGCAATCGTTGAAAGAATTGCATGTGGCCACTTCTGGAGTTTTGATGAATGTTCCTGAGAGTCTTTGTCAAATTCGAAATTTAGAAATCCTAGAGATTGATTCTCAAGTTGCTATTCCTCCATGTCTGTTGGTTCTGAAGGCAAATCGTCTTCAAATTCTTCTTCGCTAATTGCGTTGTATTCAGCAAGGTAATCTTCCTCAAAATTATAAACTATCGCTTCTTCATCGTCTTCATCAGGGAAGGTTTTCATAATGTAGAACAATACGAAGTCGTACGAAAAATGAGCTGCAATACAGAACCACAATCCGTAGCCCTCAAGTGCAAAACTGATCACCAAAATGAATGGGAGAACTATTAACCCGTACAAAGACATGCGCCAATTGAATGGATTTAAATATCCATGGATCGCAACGAATACGACGGTTGTAATGATTGGGCCAAGGTAAAATTGAACACCCGATCGAAAGAGCAATTCTTCGCCAACTCCAGCGCACAGCGACAGAAAGATACAATCTAGTGTTGTTAGATTCATGCTTTGAACCAATTTCTCAACCCGCGTCGGCATTTCCTTGAATACTCTTGCTTGCATTAATAACAAAGCGAAAAATGCGTAAAGAACTCCAAACCCCAAGCCTATGGCAATCGGATACCATTGAAAATGATCCAAATCCAAAATCTCTAGCGGTGTCGTCCCTTCTACAAAGTACAATCCAAGAAAAGTTGGAATGGGGAACACTAAAAGCGTAAGTAAACCGAGAAAGAGTAACGATCTTTTTTTCAAAACAAGAATTCTAAACTGAGTTTAACCGAATCTAAGGTGCTTCACCGTATTTCCGTTATTGATCAATTGTTTTAAAGACGCAATTCCAATTTCAAGATGGCTGCCGACGTACTTTGCAGTCACTGAATTGTCACTAGAGCTTGTTTTTACCCCCTCAGAAACCATTGGTTGATCCGAAACAAGTAACAAAGCGCCAGTTGGAATTTCATTGCTGAATCCAACCGTGAAAATCGTTGCGGTTTCCATATCAATGGCCATCGCTCGAATTGTTCCTAAATACTCTTTAAAATTATCGTCATGTTCCCAAACGCGTCGGTTTGTTGTATAACATGTCCCCGTCCAATAATCGCGATTGAAGTCACGAATCGTTGTTGAGATTGCTTTTTGAAGTGCGAATGACGGCAAAGCAGGAACTTCTGGCGGGAAATAATCATTACTCGTTCCTTCGCCACGAATTGCTGCAATTGGAAGAATTAAATCTCCAACCTCATTCTTCTTTTTCAATCCACCACATTTTCCTAAGAACAAAACAGCTTTGGGTTCAATCGCTGAGAGTAAGTCCATGCATGTTGCAGCAGAAGCACTTCCCATTCCAAAATTGATAATCGTGATACCTTCAGCAGTCGCGCATTGCATAGGTTTGTCATTTCCAATAACCTCAACATTGTGCATCTCTGCAAAACGTGTTACATAATCTTGAAAATTGCAAAGCAAGATGTGCTCACCAAAGTTTTCTAATTTCTCCCCAGTATATCTAGGTAGCCAGTTATCTACGATTTCTTTTTTTGTCTTCATTCGGTCTATTTAGGTTGATTTTAACTTAAAGATAATGCTAATAATTTCAATATCACATTCTCAAGAATAAATCAATCAATAGGAATTAGCTTTGCATGAAGTCTTCACCGAAAACAACCATCATTCTAGAGATCAATTCTTCGGCATTTTCGTGAGAAAAAACCATGGGCGGTTTGATTTTTAGAACATTGTATTCCGGTCCATCAACGCTCATTAAAATTCCCATTTCTTTCATTCGATTTGCGAGATAATCGGCATGATCGGGAAGAGGTGTTTTATTTTGATCTACAAGCTCTATTCCCAAGAAGAATCCTTCTCCGCGAACATCACCAATGATTGGAAATTGCTTGGACAATTCTGTCAATTGACTTTTTAAAAAGTTGCCGATTTCAAGTGCTTTCTGCTGTAGTTTTTCGTCTTTGACAACGCGTAGAACTTCGGCTCCAATTGCACTGGAAACAGGATTTCCTCCAAAGGTGTTGAAGTACTCCATGCCATTCGCAAATTTCTCTGCAACTTCTTTTGTACAAACAACTGCTGCCATTGGATGTCCGTTTCCGATTGGTTTTCCAACAGTCACAATATCAGGGACAACGCCGTGCAATTCGAACCCCCAAAATGCTTTTCCAACGCGGCCGAATCCAACTTGAACTTCATCGGATATGCAAATGCCACCTGAAGCTCGAACGCTTTCATACGATCGTTTAAGATAGCCTTCTGGCAATTCTATTTGACCGCCACAACTTATGATTGGTTCGGCGATAAAAGCCGCTACGTTTCTTCCTTTGGCTTGGATTTCATCAATTGATCCTTGAACGTGAGCCGCATATTTCTCACCTGTCGATTCACCTTGATACATTCCTCTGAACGAATCGGGGAGGGGGACGATTTGAGTAAGCTCAGGCTTGCCCTTTCCGCCTTTGCCATCAAATTTGTAGGAAGAGATATCGATGCACGCGTTTGCATTTCCATGGTATCCAACTTCAACGGCAATCGTGTCTTTTTGTCCGGTACACGCCTTCGCCATTCGCAAGGCAAGCTCATTCGCTTCACTTCCTGAATTCACAAAATGAACAACCGACAATTCCTCTGGAAAAGTCGCTAATAATTCTTCCGCGAATGCATTGATGTTCTCGTTTAAATAACGCGTGTTGGTGTTCAATAAACCCATTTGCTGTTGTCCTGCTTTGACAACTCTTGGGTGCTCATGTCCAACGTGAGCAACGTTATTTACAGTATCTAAATATTTTCGTCCCGTCGTGTCGATTAAATGAGCGCCTTCTCCACGAACCATGTACAATGGTGTTTCGTAACTCAAACTCAAACTTTTACCGAGGTGTTCTTTTCTATATTCGGTTAACGTTTTTGAATCTATTTCTTCGGCCTGATTCAAAACTTCAGTATTGAAAATTAAATTCGGATCGGGGCAGATGCTCGACCAAACGGATTTGTGCTTCCAAATGCACGTTCCAGGATAATTGCTGGTATTTCCGAGAAGGTCCAATATGATTTGAAAATGGAGATGCGGCGTCCAATTTCCGTTGACAGATGAATCGCCAACTTCGGCAATTTTATCGCCTTGTTTTACGTGTTGATTGAGTTTCAAATTTTCAAAGCAAGACCGACTTAAATGTCCGAACAAGGTATAAAATGAAACTTCGTCAATTTCATGTTTTAGTGCGATCGTTGGGCCGTAATCTTTGTCAATGTTATTATCGAAAAGCGTTACGACTTCACCATCAAATGGCGCGTGGACCGCAGTTCCAGCATTCAGCCAATAATCGACTCCGAGGTGCGTATTTCTGTATTCGTAACCTGAATTCCCTTCGCTGCGGTAGGCTTTGGTCGTGTATAAAGGCCGCGTTTCTAAATAGCCTCCTGCGATAATTGCTTCTGGAAAATCATTTTGAAGTTGAGAAAGTTTGAAAGCAGTTAAAGCTTCGTTTTCGAATTCAGATTTATTTCCCAACCATTTACTTGATACGCTCATATCAACATTGGCAGCGTGCGATTTATTCAAGGTTGGAAATAGGACATTCAGATCAATCTTATTGGAAGCGATCCAATTTTTTACCATCGGTTCGTTTGGATGCGGAGTTAATCCACAAGCGTTTCTAAAGGTAAAATACGCCAATTCTGAATTGATCTCGATCCATTTATGCAATGCACTCCAAGCCGGTTTTTCACTGATCCACAAGTATTCATTTTCAGGTTCGAGTTCTCTACTAATGGAGGCTTTCGTTACAATTATTGAAAGTCGAGATGCGATTAACGTATACAGGCATTTCAGTTCATCGTCCGAAAATTTATAATGTCGGTTGTAGCCCTCGAGAAATTCAGCCATAGATGTTAAGGGATCATTTCCGTACATGATTAAATACGCTCCCGCAACGCTGATGTCATTAATGGTTTGCGTGTAAATTGCATCGCCATAATCAATCAAAGCAAGAACCTTAGGTTTTTTTAAATCGGAACTTACAACAATGTTATTATCGTTTGGATCGGCATGAACAACGCTTTTTGGCAAGGTTGAATAAAGCTCTTGAAAGCCATCAAATCTATCTTGATAGAAGTTGAGAATTTCCGATTCTGTTCCAGAAAAACGATGGAAGTGCTCTTTTACCCAAGCCACTTGTGCTGTGTCCCAATCGAATTCTCGTTTTGCGTGGGAATGATCAAACGACGATAAAGCATTGGTCATTTTTCCGCAGAGTTCGCCCAATTCAAGGCGCAGTTCTTTGGTGTGCGGATTTATTCCAGACCACAAGCGACCTGAAACCCACGTTAACATTCGAACGAATCGTTTGTTCCCTGTTTCGTCAACGAAAGAACTAAGCGAATTTCCATCGGTACTTTTCACAACTTTGGGTGCCGTGATTGAAGCATCAGCAGTTGCGATGTGCTGGATTAATTTCTGTTGGAAATCAAGGTAGCCTTCATCTTCATTCGGTCGACTTACCTTGAGAATGTAAGAGTTATTGGTTGACTTAATTCTATAATTGAAGTCTTCATAACCATCCAGTTTTGTGACTTCACCTTCGATTCCAAAATGTTCTTTTGAAATGGCTAGTGCTTGTTCATTTGAGAGAAGTAATTCTTGATAGGAGATCATTGAGTACAATTTAGCATGACTAATGTACCAATTAAGTCTTTGATTGCAAGGAGATGGTAAAATGGGAATAGCTTCGATGAAGTTTTGGCAAAGAAAAAGGGAGATCATTCTTTCGAACTCACTCCCTTTCGTGTTATGGAACTTAAATATTACCTACTTCCTAATGTCTTCCAAGGACGTGAATTGTCGCCTTTGATCGAGCAAGGTTCTTTGTATCGTAAAAGAAGGCAATGTTTTTAATGATTCGCTTTCCGCCATTCAGATCAATCACTCTTGATCCGCTATTTTTTGTGAAATTGTGCTTTAATGCTATGTCTTGGCTTGATCCATTCATGAAATGCACTTTCATTTTATGCATGTTGATCGCTCCACCTTTTACTACAATTTTTAATTTGGTGAATTTACCGTCTCGAACCCCAACTGGGATTACGTCTTTTTCTAAACCATAATTTACTTTTCTAGTTCCTAATTTTTCCCACTTTGCTTGTTGGCTTGGTGCGAATGACATTAGGAATAAAATACTTACTGCTAGTGTTAAAATTCGTTTGTTCATGTTATCAGTTTTATGTGTTAGTTTAAGTTAGACCGGTGGGATTGAAAAAGGTTTAATTGGTTTTTTATTTTTTTTTGAATCGTCTTGTTTTTAGAATGGCTGTGCCTTTTAGATATTAGAATTTAGACGTTAACGAATTTATTGAAATCATTTTAAGTCCAACCTCTAATATCCAACATCAAATATCTATCATCTAAACTCCAACTTATATTTCAAATAAAATCAAGATTTTCAAACTTCTTGCTTAAAATTAATTTCGTATCCACTTCAAGCCAGTTGTTAAGGACTGTTGAATAAACTGAACGGAAATCAATACTGTGCTTTAAATCTCCGTTCGAATCCAAGTTTTCGAGTTTTGGAGCTTCGTTATAAATCCCCGCTTTTTTCAAAGATCCTCCAATCATAAATAGATTGTTGGCCGTTCCGTGATCCGTTCCTTTGCTTCCGTTTTCTTTCACTCGGCGTCCAAATTCTGAGAACGTTAAGATCAAAGTGTCTTTAAACTTATCTGTCTTCTTCAAATCTTTTACCAAAGCAGCGATTCCTTCAGAATACGTTTTAAGCAATCCATCTTGACTTTGTTTCTGATTCACGTGGCTGTCAAATCCGCCGAGGGATGAATAATAAACGCGTGTCTTAAGTCCTGAATTAATGAAATCAGCAATTCCTTTTAAGTTCTTGGCAAAGGCCGTGTTCGGGTATTCTGTAGCCGTTTCATAGATCTTAGATTGCGTATAGATATACTCCGCAGAAGAATACGTTTCCAAAAGCGTTTTGTACAGATAGCCTTGATTGTTTTCAGAAAGCAATTCAGCGTCTGTATTGTCAGCAATGCTTTTAAAGAATTTTTCTCTCGTCGCTTGAAACAACTGCTGTGGATTTTTAACTGCAATTCCTTTGAGGTTTTGACCTTTAAGAATCATGGACAAACTGGCGTCGTGTTCAATTGCTTGATAGGAGCTTTGGCAATGAGAATCTAAATAACGACCCACCCATCCCGTTTTCAAATATTCATCTGACGCACTCGCAGAATGCCAAATATCTGTACTTCGAAAGTGAGAACGGTTTGGGTTTGGATAACCGACGTTGTTTATAATGGACAGTTCCCCTTGGTCGTACAACTCCTTCAAGCCGAGGCAAGATGAATTGATACTTAGCTCACCATTGAGTTTGTATAAATCCGTTCCCGATTTCGCGATGTTTGGCCGCAATTGATGGTAAATGTCATTTTGAAAAGGAACAATGGTATTTAGTCCGTCGTTTCCTCCAGAAAGTTGAATGATAATTAGATTTCGATATCCAGAAATTTCATTTGGGCCCAACAAGTCCATTCCTTTTAAAAAGGAAGGCACGAGCATCAATCCAGATGCGAAAATCGATTTTTTGACAAAGTCTCTTCTATCCATAATCTAAGATTTAACAGAGTTGATATTCTGGTAAGCTTACGAGTTCAATTGCTCTTTCTTTCACCGAGAACTTCGTTGAGTTTGTAATTGTGGCCTTCGCACCTGCTGATAATTTTGGTTGAATTAAATAATCAATTAAGCGACTTTCTTGAGATTTGATTTCCTTTTCAAAGAACTTCCAATCTGGATAGGCCTTGAATCTTTTTTCGACCCGTTCGCTCATTCTTGACCGTTGTTTCTTCAAAATTTCGTTGGCTTCTTCGGGTGAATCTCCATTCTCATCCCAGGCGATTACACCGAAGTTGAGCAAGATGGCCGAGAGTTGCATCCGAAGCATTAATGTCGAACTGTCGATCCAACCTTTTCCGCTTTGCCAACCTGCAACGTTCGGTGGAAAGAACAATGTATGATTGAGCTTCGACTGTAATTTGATCAGCGGTTTTGGATCTTGGTATTCAATTTTGAATTGTTTCGTGATTCCAACAAGCAATTCCGTTGGCGATTTATTTCTGCAACCGATGCTTTCTTCCGCCATGAATTCTTCACTTAAAAAGATCG
>JAWUWJ010000078.1:0-8830 GCA_034111925.1 Crocinitomicaceae bacterium | reverse complement strand
AGAACAAAAGTGCTGTTGATTGCATCGATCTTATTGATGTTAACTGCATACGACTTGTGCAATCGCATTATTTCCTCTGGAACTTGATCGAGTATTTCCTTTATAATTTTACGAACCATGTGTCGCCGTTGTTCCGTATAAATCATCGTATAATTCCCCTCGGCTTTCATCCAAAGAATATCTGAATACTTTACCTTGAGGTACAGATTACTTTCCTTGATGAAAAGGCAATCCTTAATTTTTCTTTCGTGTGATTTAGGCGCAGGCTGATTGTAATTTGTCAATGCAATTTCAATCGCCGTAAACAAATCATCTTTCTCGAACGGTTTCACCAAATAACCACTTGGATTCACTTTTTTAGCTTGAGAAACAGTTCGCTTATCGGCATGTGAGGTGATAAAAATGAACGGGAGCGAATAGGAATTCGTGATCGTTTCTCCAACATCTATTCCGTCTTTATCTCCTTCAATCATGATGTCGAGAAGAACTAGGTCTGGGCTTTCTTCTTCAATCAACTCAATCGCTTCGTCGTAATTGATCGCAATACCCACAACGTCATAGCCCAATTGCTCAAGCTTAGAACTCATGTCCTCTGCTATGATCAATTCATCTTCGACAATCAATATTTTGATCTCACTCATCTACTTCGATTTGCTAATTTCTTGAAACTCTATCTCAAATGCCGTTCCGTCTTCGTATTTTATATTCAACTTTCCTTTCAGTTGTCTTGATAATATGTTCACCAACTTCAAGCCAAGCGACTTGCTCTTTTTGACATCAATTTCACCCTCTATTCCTTTGCCATTGTCACTTACCGTAAGATAGTAAATCCCATCAGAAATGGAGCGGATCGTTACATCAATTCTCCCCATTGCATTTGCTGTAAAAGCATGTTTATAGGCATTTGACACCAATTCATTTACGATCAAGCCAAGCGGAACTGCAGTTTCGATATTAAAAGAATGACCATTTGCATTGATAACCATATCAACTTCTTGCCCCGATTTTTTGTTCGAAGCGCTTATGTTTCCGATCAATTGTTCCAAATAACGTTGAAACTCAATGTTGGATAAATGATCCGTTTGATAAAGGTTTTGATGCACCAAAGCCATTGATTTCACCCGACTTTGACTTTCTTGAATTGCTTTTAATGCTTTTTTATCATCCATCCGATCCGCTTGCAGACTCAACAAACTAGAAATGACTTGCAGATTGTTCTTTACGCGATGGTGGATTTCTTTGAGTAAGGTCTCCTTTTCTTCAAGTGAACTTTCAATCTCCTTGTTTTTCACCTCAACCTCACCTTTTTGGAACTCAATAATTCTCTTTTGTTTTCGTGTAATTCTAAATCGATTGTACATAAACCCAACAAAGACAAGGAGTAAAGCCAATCCACCGTACAATGCATATTTCTTTGTTTGCTCACGTTCCTTTTCAGCTTCAATTACCTTAAGGTTTTCTTCATTTCGAATTCGTTCTGCATCCGATTTCTTCTCGTATTCGTATTTATACTTCTGGCGAATCACTTCCTGCTTGTTTTCATCGCTGGCTATACTATCACGAACGACGATGTACTCCTCAAACGTATTTAGAGCCTTCTTCGGATTGTTGTTCATTTTGTAATCACCGTACAAGGCAAACAGAATTTCTCGTTTTAAAACAAGAAACCCAGATGAATCCGCAATTGCCAAAGCAAGAAGGTTGAACTCAATCGCCTTCGGGTATTCTTCGGTACTATGGTGCGCAATCGCTATACTGCTCAATGAATTCGCGATTCCAGGCGTGTCTTCAATCTCTCTCCGAATTGCTAAACTTCTGTTGTAATAATCCAACGCTTTTGGATAATCATTCTGGTACCAAAAAACACTTCCAATGTTGTTCAGGTTCGCGGCCTCTCCCCTTTTATAACCTACAGCTCGGCATTCTGACAAGCTTAATTCATAGAACTCCAGACTTCCATTATAATCGCCCTTCTCCATGTAAGCGCTTCCCAAATTATTCAAGGTGTTTATACGATCGCCCTTAAAGTTTGCGCCAGTCAAAACCTTCAAACTCTCATTGTAATAATTGATCGCTTCGTCGTAATTTCCTTGGTCCTTGTAAATAATGCCGATGTTGTTCAAGCAACTGGAAATCCCCTTTATATTATTCCCCTTTTCACTTATTCTCAATGCTTTGGTATACATCCCGATCGCCTTCGCATAATTCCCTTGATTGGAAAGAACATTCCCAATGTTTATGAAGGAAGTAGCCATCGCTTCTTGATCACCCAATTTCTTTTTTGCCCTTAAACTCGCTTCATGGTATTGAATAGCTTCCTCCTGATTTCCCTGCTCTTGACAAATCACACCTAAATTGTTATTGATACTGGCAATTCCTTTTTCATCACCAATCGAACCGTTCGGCATCTTTGCTTTTTCATAAAGTACCAAGCTTCTTTGATAGAAAACAATTGCTTTCTCAAAATCTTGTCGCAAGTAAAATGAAACCCCTTTCGTTTTTAACGCCCGAGCCATTTCTCCTTTCAAGCCTTTCTTTTTCGCGAAATCAAACTGAATACCTGCGTAATAAAGCGCGCTATCGGGCATTCTGAATAAAAAACCCTTCCATGCAATCTCGTGCATCGCATTCAGGCGAGTTGTATCTGCATTCTTTTTATTGGCCCAAACGGATGTTAAGCTATCTACATTTACCTGTCCGAAAGACTGGATGGAGAGTATGAAAAAGCAAATAGTAGTAGTTAATTTCACGGTCAAGGTTTAATTCTTGACTAAATATAACAATCTAAATTCCGTTCATTATTTGATTGGGCAAAAAACATACCTTAGCTACAATGAAAACAGCACTCTCCATTTCTCAGCTCGAAACTCAATTCACAGATCCCGATTTTGTAATAAAAACGCAACGTCAAATTGCCAAGGATTTTGGAACAAGCGGAATTGAATTTACCACGGCCTTCGGTGCAGTCCCCCTCTCCTATTTGGAACTAATTGATGCCGTTGGAGAAAAATTGGGACAGATAATGACACTCGGAGAAACGCAAACTTTGCAACTTCTTTATCGAATAGATATTCCGCAACAGGATTTTTTAGCGCTTACAATGGATCCTGAATTTATTCAAAAAATGAGTGTTTTGATCATTAGAAGAGAAGCCTATAAGATCTATTTGAGATCGGTTTACAAATAGTAGCATTCTTCCGCTCAATTTCAATGCAATTTTGAAATCGTTCAAAGACATTTTAAAATAATAACACTTTTCCATCCATTTTTCTCGAATTGATTAGCCCTAAGTGTTCAAATTGTCTAAATTTGGTATTCCATAAACTTGCGCAAGAAAAATGGATAAAATATCATACGTTGGCAATGCAGATGTAAATGCAATTGACCATCTATACAAACAGTACTTACAAGACCCGCAGAGTGTAGATATCGGCTGGCAAAAGTTTTTTGAAGGATTCGATTTCGCACAAACGAGTTTTGAAGACGGAGGAGAAGTCCCTCAGAATTTCCAAAAAGAATTTAAAGTAATAAACCTGATCAACGGATACCGTGAGCGTGGACATTTGTTTACGAAAACGAATCCTGTTAGAGATCGAAGAACATATACGCCAACTTTGGCAATCGAAAACTTCGGCCTTGAACAATCAGACTTAGATACTGTTTTCCAAGCCGGAGAAGAAATTGGTACTGGGCCGACAACGCTTCGTGCAATTATCGCCGATTTAGAAGATAATTACTGCCAATCGATTGGAATTGAGTTCACTTACATGAGAGAGCCCGATCCTATTGCTTGGTTCAAAAACCATATTGAGCTGAAGAACAGACCTCAATATGACGCTGCTAAGAAAAAAGAAATTTTCAGAAAACTTGCTGTTACTGCAGGTTTCGAATCATTCCTTGGGAAGAAGTTTGTTGGACAAAAAAGATTCTCAGTCGAAGGACTTGAGGTTTTGGTTCCAGCTCTTGACGCCTTGGTTCAAAAAGGAGCAGACAATGGCGTTGAACAATTCGTTGTTGGAATGGCACACCGTGGTCGATTGAATACCTTGACCAATGTTTTCGAAAAAAGACCGCGTGATATCTTTTCTGAATTTGAAGGGAAAGAATTTGAAATTGACGAGCGTTTTGACGGAGATGTTAAGTACCACCAAGGTTTCACCTCTTTTGTGAAATCTGAAAACGGGAAAGACTTAACACTAACGCTATCTCCTAACCCTTCTCACTTAGAAGCTGTAGATCCTGTTGTTGAAGGAATCACAAGAGCAAAAGTAGAAGACGCTTTAGGCAATGACTACAAGAAAATTTGTCCCGTATTGATTCACGGAGATGCTGCAATTGCAGGTCAAGGTGTTGTTTACGAAGTGATACAAATGGCCCAATTGGACGGATACAAAACGGGAGGAACAATTCATATCGTTACGAACAACCAAGTTGGATTTACAACGAATTATAAAGACGGACGTTCGTCAACATACTGTACAGATGTTGCAAAAACAACACGATGTCCAGTTTTCCATGTGAATGCAGACGACGTAGAAGCTGTTGTTCAAGTGATGGAGATGGCGATGGAATACCGTCAGCATTTTGGTGACGACATTTTTATCGACTTATTAGGATATAGAAAATACGGACACAACGAAGGCGATGAGCCTAAGTTTACGCAACCAAATTTGTACAATTTAATTGCAAAACACCCGAACCCAAGAGACATTTATTTAAGTCAATTGTTAGCAGAAGGTGTTATTACAAATGAAGAAGCGAAGAAAATTACTGATGATTATAACGAATTCTTAGAAAACGAATTCACAGAATCTAGAAAGCGTGAAAAAGCACTTGTCTATGATTTCTTAAGTGATTCTTGGGAAGGATTTAGATCTGGAACTGAAGAAGATTTCATTACATCTCCAAATACAGGAGTGCCAAAGAAGAAATTAGCTGCTCTTGGTGAAAAGCTATCGACGCTTCCGGAAGGAAAGAAATACTTCAGAAAAATTTCGAAGATCTTTAAAGAACGTTTGACAGGAATTCAAGAAGGAAAAATGGATTGGGGGTCAGCAGAAATGTTGGCTTACGCTTCTTTATTAGATGAAGGGCATCCCGTTCGTGTTTCAGGACAAGATGTTGAGCGTGGAACATTCTCTCACCGTCATGCTGTTGTAAAAACAGAAGACACAGAGGAAGAAATCATTACCTTGAATTTGCTTTCGGAGACACAAGCACCATTTACAATATACAATTCATTCTTGTCAGAATACGGCGTACTTGGATTTGAATACGGATACTCATTGGCGACTCCAAATGGTTTAACAATTTGGGAAGCGCAATTTGGAGATTTCTACAACGGAGCCCAAATTATGGTCGATCAATTTATCACCGCAGGAGAAGACAAATGGTCAACTCAAAGTGGATTGGTACTTCTTCTTCCTCATGGTTATGAAGGACAAGGAGCTGAGCACTCAAGTGGCAGAATGGAGCGATTCTTACAACAATGTGCGGATTTGAATATTCAAGTTGTGAACACTTCAACGCCAGCGAATCACTTCCACGTTTTGAGAAGACAGATGAAAAGAGAGTTCAGAAAACCATTGGTTGTCTTCTCTCCAAAAATGCTTTTACGCCACCCAAGAGCGACTTCATCTTTAGATGAAATGTCCAAAGGTAGCTTCCAAGAAGTATTGGATGATCCAAAAGCAAAAGTGGCAAACGTTGATACGGTTGTTCTTTGTTCAGGTAAATTCTACTACGAAGCAACGGAAAAAGCAAAAGAATTTGACGCTGAAAACATGGCCTTTGTTCGTGTTGAACAATTATACCCATTACCTAAAACGCAGATCGATGCGATTTTAAAGAAGTATAAAAATGCGAAGAACATTTTGTGGGCACAAGAAGAGCCGTCAAATATGGGAGCATGGACATACATGGCAATGGAATTGAGAGAATTGAACCTTACAGGTATTTGCAGAAGACCATCCGCTGCAGCCGCTGAAGGATCACACGATTTGCACAAAAGAAGATTAGAGCGTTTGTACGGCGAATTGTTTGCATACGCGAAAACGAAAGTTGAAGCCTGAGAGAGTTAGAAATTATGAATGAGGAATTATAAATTCATAATTAAGGAATTTATAATTCATAATTAGAAAGATATGTCAGTGTTAGAAATGAAAGTACCAAGTCCAGGAGAATCGATCTCAGAAGTTGAGATTGCTGCATGGTTGGTATCTGATGGAGATTACGTTGAGAAAGATCAAGCGATTGCAGAAATAGATTCTGATAAAGCAACGTTGGAACTTCCTGCTGAAGAAAGCGGAATCATTACGCTTAAAGCTGAGGATGGTGATGCGGTTGCTGTAGGTGCAGTTGTTTGCTTAATTGACACTTCGGCTGAAAAACCTGCTGGATTTGAATCATCAACGGATAGCGCACCTGCTGCGGTAGTGGCTGCACCTGTTGAAGAAAAGAAAGCGGAACCAGCGAAAGCTGCTGCGCCAAGTCCGGACCCAGTTGATAAATCATCGTATGCTGCTGGAACACCTTCCATTGCTGCTGCGAAAATCATGGCGGAAAACGGAGTTTCTTCGAATCAAGTGAACGGAACAGGAAAAGGCGGAAGAATCACAAAGCAAGATGTTCTTGCTGGATTGTCTGCTGGATTCGATTCTGCTGCAACACAAGGTTGGGGTGGAACGAGAGATCAACGTCCTGAAAAAATGTCGATGATGCGTCGTAAAATCGCTGAGCGTTTGGTTGCAGTGAAAAACGAAACGGCCATGCTTACGACATTCAACGAGGTGGACATGAAACCAATCATGGACCTTCGTACGAAATACAAAAAAGCATTTGCTGAACACCACGATGTGAACTTAGGATTTATGTCCTTCTTCACAAAAGCGGTGACTGAAGCATTGAACTTATACCCTTCTGTAAATGCACAAGTGGACGGAAAAGAAATGATCCTTCACGATTATGCTGATATAGGAATTGCAGTTTCATCTCCGAAAGGATTGATGGTTCCTGTTGTTCGTAATGCAGAGCGCATGTCATTGGCAGAAATCGAAAGAGAAATTAAACGTTTAGCGATTAAAGCGAGAGACGGGAAAATTACTCCAGATGAAATGACAGGCGGAACCTTCACAATCACAAATGGTGGTGTGTTTGGATCTATGCTTTCAACTCCGATTATCAACCCTCCACAAGCTGCTATTTTAGGAATGCACAATATCGTGCAGCGCCCTGTAGCTATAAATGGTGAAGTTGTAATTCGTCCAATTATGTATGTGGCGTTGTCATACGATCATAGAATCATTGACGGTAAGGAATCTGTTAGCTTCTTAGTAAAAGTGAAAGAGATGTTAGAGAATCCAGAAAGAATGTTGTTTGGAGCGAAAGATCCAGTACAAGTTTTGTTGGGACTTTAGAATTTCCTTGAAAATATGAAAGCCGTTGCTATTTAGTGACGGCTTTTTTTATGCCTTCTAATATCGATGGAAATCTTTCTAACAAAGATGATCAATCATTTGAAATACCCTTCAACCATTCTTTTTTCTGAATCGAAAACACATTGAATGGAGCATTGTGCATTTCCAATACGGTTTTTTCCAAACGCATTCCATTTTTAACGGCAACGCGCTCTGATCCAATATTCCCTGGTTCAATAACAGAGACTAAATTTTCAGACCATCCTTTTTGAAATCCACTATTTTTACACGCAAGCGCCGCTTCAAAAGCAAATCCTTGCCGCCAAAATTCAGGCAGAATGGAGTAGCTAACTTCTAAGCGTCGTTCATCTTCAATTGTTTGTACCAATATACCGCTTTGCCCGACCAATCGATTTGATTTTTTATCGATCAAGGCGTTCATGCTCCCCAAGTTCTTCTCGTAGCGATTGAATGTTTTATCGAACCATTTTTGGGTCAACTCCTTCTTAGAAAGTTTCGGGTCAAGGCCAAGAAAGACTGCCACTTCGTCAGTTACGAAGAGATTTGTCCAAGTATCGAAATCATCCCACGATAACTTTCTGAAAAGCAATCGTTCCGTTTCATGACCAAAAAGTGAATAGTTATCTGTTAATGCAGCATTCATAATTCGAAGAAACGTTGAATTTTTTAAAGCCGCAAGAAATAGACAAAACAAATAGCATATCAAGATCGTTTTTGAATGAATTGAAAGAGATTCTGGTTCATTAAATGGTAAATTAACTTGAAGTAAATTTTAACTATCATGATAACCATGTTAATAAATATGCTTTACAAACCATTGTAATAACATCAAAATCAACTACTTTACGCTTGAACCACTATAAATAAACAACTATGAGTTTTACATTACCCGCCTTAGCATTAATAATTGCAGGCCTCGCAGCAATTTCGAATTTTATTATCGCCAAAAAACCTGAGGCCGCAGAACAACTTGACAAATTAAAACCCATTTCGGGTTGGGTCGGAGTTGGTCTCTTACTAATAGGACTCTTTAACTTCTTCGGACTTGGACGTTATGGTGTAGCATATTGGAACCTTTTCTCTGCTGCAAAACTAATGGCATTTCTTCCTATGATGGCCGTTTTGCTTTATTCACCGATTTGTATTCTTTTAGGGTTTATGCAAGGATATAGTCTAATCGACAAGTATGTTCTTAACAAGGCCAAAGAAAAAGGAAATGCTGGTGCCAAATTCGATAAATTCGGTGATTCTGCTTATGAGAAAATTGTGAAATTTACAACTCCTGTAGGTTTTATCGGAATAGCAGTTGGCTTGATTTTATTTCTAATTGAATTTTAAGTAATCTCAATCGTTTAAGTTTACGAATAATGTCTCGTTCTAAAAAAAGTTGACAG
>JAWUWJ010000077.1:0-7314 GCA_034111925.1 Crocinitomicaceae bacterium | reverse complement strand
CTATTGCTACTATCATTTTATTCGTGTTCCTGTATCCATATTCTAATATACAACGTTGTGTGAACAATCTGTGCTTATCGAGAATAAATTGAAAGGAATTGTGTAAAAATGAGTAGAACTACTCATGAAATTAAGTTGTTTCTAAGAATGAACTTTCAATTGTTGAATTAACTTTGATAGATCGTAAAATGTAAAGTGGCGGATTCATTAAGAATTAAACAATTTGTTAGTACTTTTTACTCATATATGTGAAGTGATTAATGGGTACATGTATCATACCTCTGTATCCGTATAAGCCGCAATTGTTCTACGTATAACTACGTACTATTGTTTTGCTGTTCTTGTTTGTGTTCTTTGTAATTGTTTGATATACAATTGTTTGATTGTGCTTTATTTTAAAGTGTTTGTGAATGGTTTAAAACGATATTAGATCACAATTGTAGCTTAGGTGGTATTAACCATAAAAATCTAAAATTATGTCATTTAACGGTACAGAAGGAGAATTTATTACTTTAGAGGAAGGTGCGGACTTAACGGCTGCATGGAGAAACGGTGGGCACGGCCCTGTGAAAGGATACTTTTACGGAAAAGATAAGTTGCAGGAACTTATTGATGGAAATAGTGAGGGAATAAGAATCTATTTTGGTCAGACTGATAAAGGTGTTCCTACATTGGTATTAGTAGGAGTAGATGCGAATGAAAATGATATTATAGGAACAACAGCGAACGTGGGTATGGCCTCAGCAGTTAATGGGTCTGCAAGCGGGAAGATTTTAGATAGAGGTGTTCTTCCAGGTGGAAATAGTAATGATTTAAACAGTTAAAAAATGAAAAATGTATAGGGTTATTATAGACTGCGGAATGTTGTCTTCGCTTATTCCTATATTTTTTCTGTTTTACTCTTACAGAAAGGCCGACCACAAAATGTGGTGGCCTTTATTTTTTATATCGACTTTATGGATGATCTCGGAAATTCTAAATTGGACTCTTGTCAAATTTTCTATTAACAATTTACTGGTTTTTGAATTGTTTGGGTTCCTGTCAATGATTGCTTATGGCTTTTTGTTTTATAGGCTTATATCAAATAAATTTTTTAGAATTAGCTTAATCTTTATCATAACTGTACTTGAATTATTTTTAATTGTTTATGCTTGGGCCAATTCTCTTTGGTTTGAAGGGGATATGCTTAATGCTATGATTTCTGCCGTCGTTCCATTTCTTTTATCTATTCTGTTTTTCTATAACTTAATGACAACTTCCATAGAAGGAAAGTTGGTTCATTATCCTTTTTATTGGGTTAATGCAGCTATTCTTATTGGATTTGGGATGTCCTTTTTCACCTTTATTTTTATTGATCAAATAATTGCAAGTCCTGCGTTGACATTTTATTTATGGCCTATTGTGAGTATTGCAAATATCATTTATAATATATTAATATCGAAAGGCATATGGCAGATGAGACGAGTATAATTTTAATTGTTGTTATAGGAACTTTGGTCATTGTATTGTTGACTTTTGTGGTAATTACGTTCACAGTAATGCACACAAGAAAACTTGCTAAAAAAGACAGTGAGCACAAAATCACACTCAAAAACAAAGAACTCGAACTCCTCAAAGCGACAATTGACACGCAAGAATTTGAACGTGAAAAAATAGCACTCAACCTCCATGATGAAGTTGGCCCCTTACTCTCTTCGGTTAAATTTAAATTGGCAAAATACAAACGGGATTTTAATGCTGGAAAACTGACTGAAAAATCGTTTTCTGATGACAGTTCTTTTATAGATACAATAATTCAAAATGTTCGTGGAGTCAGTCATGACTTATCGCCACAACACGTTGTTAAATTTGGTTTGGCCAAAGCGATCGAAACATTTACTGCAGGGTTAAATGGAGTTCATTGTATGGTGGTGTCTGAATTGGAAGAAGAGAAAATGCTTTCCAAAGCCATGAGTCGTAATTTGTATTGCATAATTTTAGAGCTCATAAATAATACCATTAAACACGATACTCCTACTTGGTTTGAAATTGAATTCTTTATAGAAGACGGTTTAATTAAGATTCGAATTAATCATGATGGTGAGGGATTGACCGCTGAGAGTTTTGATGCGTTTGAAGCAGGATCTACAGGACTTGGCTTATCTTCTGTTAAATCGAGAATGGTTCTTCTTAGCGGAACACTAAGTTTTAGTAAGATCAACAAAATGTCAAATACAGAAATAGTTGTACCTTTCGCCTGATGAAAAAACCGATTAGAATTGCTATTGCCGAGGATCATGAATTGGTTCGGCAGGGAATGGTAGCTCTGTTGAAAGAAGAGAAAGACATAAGTCTTATTTTTGATGTCAGCGACGGTTCGGAGCTACTACAACAGCTAAAAAAAAATAAAGTAGACATTGTGCTACTTGATCTTGAGATGCCCATTGTTAATGGACATCAGGCACTTAAGATAATTACAGAAAGACATACTAACGTACATGTTATTATAATTAGCATGCATTATTCGGATCCATTTATTTCTGAATGCATTACAATGGGCGCCAAAGGATTCTTGCCTAAAAATTGTGACTTCGAAACTGTCGTGGATGCGATATTTGCCGTTCAAGAACAAGGCTATTATTTCGACGATAAGATTTCTCGATCTCTCCTGAAAAAATTGGTAAAGGACAAAGACCAGACGACTTCCATATTGGGTGATCCGCTTACTACGAGAGAGCATCAAATCTTAGAGCTAATTTGCAACGGGAAGACGAACAAAAAGATCGCAGAGCTATTAACCATAAGCATTCGTACAGTTGAGTCACACCGAAAGAGTATCTCAGACAAAACGAACTCGCACAATATCGCTGGACTGGTTCTTTACGCCGTTAAGCATGGCTTGTATAACTTGTAGAATAGCGGCCAATTGAGAGTTGATTTACCAACAAGTCGGATGGTAAAATTATCGCGAATAAAGACTACATTTACTATTCATGAGATTTCTCTTTGCAATATCACTTGTACTCGCGTTTAGTTCATGTTCTGATTTGAATAAATCGGCGCAATTGGAACGTTTGGACAAGATGAACGAAATTGTCGAGAACTCAACTGTGTTATTGAAGGATAATAAGATTGAAAATGCATCCGAGATGGTGTCAATTTCAACGGAATATGTGGATAGAATTAAGGGCCTCGAAGATGATACAATTCAACTTGAAATGGCCTACAAACTAGATCGATTCAAACGAATGCACGATAATTTCGCTCCTGTTTTGGCTCAATATGAAAGTTTGTTAGCATCGATTCTTGCCGAAAAAGCAGTATTGAAAAAATTAAACGGAGACATTAATCAAGCTGAGGGTAAACGCCATAAATATGATGAGTACCTTTCCTTTGAAGAGAAAAAAGTAACGGAATTGGAATCCAGCATTACATTGTATGTTGAACGTAAGGAATTAATTGTGAAAACTTATGATGAATTGCACAATGAAATAAACGAAATGCTCGTTGAACGTTTTACCGCAGACGAGGTACAATAATTGATAGAAAGAACATTGATGAAGAATATAATTTTTGCCATTTTAATCGTATTGAGCCCACTAATTGCGTCCGCGCAAGAGTCGGATCAACAATTGGCGCAACATTATTTCGGTAATGAGGAATACGATAAGGCCGCCGTCTATTACGAGAGATTGTATAATAAAGACCACTCCAAATTCTATTTCAATCGCTTGATAACGTGTATTGAAACGACAGGCGAGGCCAAAGACGTTGAGAAATTACTAAAGCGTCAGATCTCCTATTTTAGGATGGATCAAGAGTATCAAATTCAGTTGGCAAAATTCTATGAGGCCAATGAAGAGCCAGGAAAAGCAGATAAAATCTACGAAGGATTAATCACCAAAATGCAACCGCAATCCAGAAATGTTATTGGACTTTACAATGCTTTCAAAGCGCAAGGAAAGAACGATATGGCGTTCAGAACGTTGGAGAAAGGACGGAAATTATTGAAGAATTCATACCCGCTTAACTTTCAATTTGCGGAGTATTACGGCTCAATGGGTGATACTGAAAAAATGATGGGTGAGTACTTGGATTTGATCGAATACCATTCTTCTTATCAGACTACTTTAAAGCGAATTTTGGTCAATCAGATTGATTTTACGGAAGATGAATCTGAAGAATATGAAATCTTCAAACGTGCTCTAATCGAAAGAACGCAACAAAACCCTGGTGATTTAATTTATTCTGAATTGCTGACTTGGTTGTTCATTCAACGTCAAAACTTTAGCGCAGCATTTATCCATGTTAAGGCCGTCGATAAAAGAACGGATGCGAACGGAAGGTTGGTGTATGATCTTGGTTCAATTTGTATCGAGAATAAGGATTATAGCACAGCGAGAAAAGCGTTTAAGTATGTTGTTGATATGGGAGACAACGCTTCTCTCTATTTACAAGCGTACAATTCTTTGTTGAATGTCAAGTTCTTGGAAGTAACAACGCAACGTAATTTCACTCAAGTTGAATTGAACCAGACCATTGCCGATTACGATGCGGCCTTGCTTGAGTTCGGAAAAAGAAGATCTACATTCTCGTTAATGATGGAGAAAGCACACATTCAGGCTTTTTATGCAAATGATGGTGATGGAGCGATATCAGGATTGAATGATTTGCTTCTAATCTCAGGATTAACGGATATGCAAAAAGCCGAAGCGAAATTGGCTTTGGGTGATATTCATGTGCTCTATGGTGATGTTTGGGAAGCCTCACTTCTTTATATGCAAATTGATAAGCAATTCAAATACGAGCCGATTGGCCACGAAGCGAAATTCAAGAATGCTCGAATCTTCTATTACGATGGTGAGTTTGAGTTTGCTCAATCGCAATTGGATGTACTGAAAAGATCTACTTCGAAATTAATTGCGAACGATGCGATTAATTTGTCTCTTTTGATTCTTGAAAATTACGGGGCGGATAGTAATTACATTGCCATGAATTGGTTCGCCAACGCCGATCTTTTGATTGAACAACACCGCTATCCAGAAGCATTTGTTTTGTTTGATAGCATCATCAGTGAATACCCCGCAACGGGCTTAGGCGATGATATTCAAATGAAAAAAGCACGTTCTATGGAACTTCAAGGAAAGTGGAATGATGCGATTCTAGAACTGGAAGAATTACTTGAGTTCTATGGCGATGATATTCTTGCAGATGATGCTTTGTTTAAATTGGGCGACATCTATGAAAATCATTTGATGGACAATGTAAAAGCTGCAGAATACTACCGTACCATTCTTTTCGATCACAAAGGAAGTTTGTATTCTGAAGAATCCCGAAAGCGTTTTCAAAAGCTCAAAAAGAGCCTTCCAAAGGAAGAAGAAGTCAATTAGATTCATTACTTCCGCTGAAGAATATTGAGTCTGTATTCCCCTTGGATTGCACCTTCTAATGTTATTAATTTAAAATTTCATTTATTAATTGTCTCATTTTTAACAAAGTGAGGCAACCCTCTTACCCGTTTGTTGCGTTGTTGTATTGTTACTTGTACTAATTAACATAACTACACAATGACTAACATATTTAAGACCTTGGTCTTTCTGTGTTTAAGCTTTTCTGCTTTTTCACAAAATAACTTAGATGGAACATATCAATTGATGACTACCAATGCGAAAGCTCAAGAAGTTTTCACCTCTGACCTCTTAGTACTTATTGAAAATGAACGCCTTGTTAATACTGTAGCGATTGTTAAAATTGGTGATTTCACGTGGGTTCGAATTCTTTCACTAACGACTATAAGTGATCCAAGTTTCACTCCTCTTCCAGATGATATTATTTTCATTGATCCGAGCGATGTGATCATAAGAACAACAATCTCTAACGAATCAAACAACTAAGAAGATGAAATTAGAATTGAACAAAATATTCGGATTGATACTAATGGTTGTATTGATGGCACAGAATGCGAATGCGCAACCACCAAACGATTTCTGTTCGGGCGCATTTGCGACAGTTGCAGATGGAACGTGTTATGGTCCCGGACTTCCGGAAACAACTACGGTTGGAGCTGGCGATGATTGGGTCGGAACTCTTGGATGTGCTGGAAACAATGGTGAAGTTTGGTTTTCTTTCGTAGCTACAACTTCTCAATTGGATATAAACATTACTTCCGGTACGCTAGGAGGGAATATTGAATTCGTACTGGTACAATCTCTTGCACCTCCATGTGGTGGCTTAACACTAGGAGGAGGTGGTGGATCTGCATGTGGCGCTTCTCCATTGACCTCGACTTTTAATGGTTTACAGATTGGATCAACATATTATTATACAATTAGCAGTACTGGTGCTAATGGAACATTTACTTCTTGTTTAACAAGTTCAGTTCCAACACCAGTTGCGGGGCAAGACTGTATTGTAGGAGCTATTTTGTGTGACGCTTCTGGATTTACCCAAGGAACATCAAGCGCTGGATTTGGAGCTCAAGAAGTTACTACGGCAACTTCATGTTGGGGTTCTGGAGGTGAACGTCAGTCGAAGTGGTTTAAGTTCACTATCGGTTGTTCTGGAACGTTGGAGTTTATGATTACGCCAACTACAAATAGCAATGACTACGATTGGGGACTTTGGGATATAACTTCGGATGTTACTTGCGCTTCGAAAGGAAGTACAGTTGCCTGCGATTGGAGTGGATGCCCAGGAGCAACAGGATTGAGTAGTTGTCCTGCATCAGAAACTGGAGCGAACAATACAAACGGAAATGGACCTGGTGGTTGTGGTGGAACTTATCGAGCCGTAAACGCTCCGATTGCTGTTACAGCAGGAAATACGTATGCTCTATTAGTAGACAACTTTACTACGTCCAATTCTGGGTTTTCACTGGCCTTCGGAGGAGCGTGTGGAGGAGGAACAGCGGTTATTGGTCCAGATGCAAATTTCACGGGTTCTTTGGATGTGACATGTTTGGTTTTTACCGCAATTAAGACATGTCCTACTGCCAATTCTACTTATTTGTGGAATTACGGTGATGGAACGACTTCTACTGGAGAGAATGGTTCTCACACATACGCTACAACAGGAAATTTCACGATTACATATTCTGTTACTGATGCTTTGGGTTGTGTCACTACCTCTTCACAAACGATTGATGTTGGGTGCCTTTTGCCTATTGAATTAAGTGAATTTAATGCAACATCTATTGATGACGAATATATTTCTGTTGACTGGACAACGATTACAGAAGATGACAATGATTTCTTTACCGTTGAAAGAAGTAGAGACGGATTGAGTTTTGAGGAGGTGAATACGGTTGAAGGAGCAGGAACAACTATTGAAATGCAA
>JAWUWJ010000076.1:0-16763 GCA_034111925.1 Crocinitomicaceae bacterium | reverse complement strand
AATCTTTCATCTAAACGATTTAGCCATTCGTCGATTATTTGGTGATTTTCGGCTTTTTTTTATTACATTCACCCACCAAAATAAATTTATGAGTAATCAAGATAGTGAGGCTCCAACAAAGACCATTTTAGGACATCCAGCCGGTTTGTTCGTTCTGTTTTTTACAGAAATGTGGGAGCGTTTTTCGTACTACGGAATGCGTGCAATACTTGTAATATATATTGTTGCAGGCACAAATCATGAAAACGGTGCAGGAATGAGCTGGACTGAAGATGAGGCCTTGATGCTTTATGGATGGTACATTATGTTGGTTTATGTAATGTCTATTCCAGGAGGTATACTCGCTGATAGACTCTTAGGGCAGAAAAAAGCCGTAATGATAGGCGCTTTGATTTTAGTCGCTGGTCACGGAGTGCTTGCAATAGAAGCTACTTGGGCATTCTTCACTGGTTTAGGGTTGATCGTTTTAGGCGTTGGTTTTCTTAAACCAAACATTTCTACGATGGTCGGTGGGCTTTACGCTAAAGGAGATATCCGAAGAGATAAAGGATTTAGTATTTTTTACATCGGAATTAACTTAGGATCGCTTTTAGCTACTTCACTAATTGGTTTAGTAATTGCTAAGTGGGGCTGGCATGCTGGTTTCGGAATGGCGGGAATTGCAATGCTTTTAGGATTAATCGTTTATGTTTGGGGGCAGAAGTATTTAACGGAAGTAGGAAATAAACCTGTGAAAGTGAAGAATAGTGGTGATGCCTCTATTGGTCAATTGTACGGTAAGTTACTGCGTTCTCCAATGCAATTAAGTATTGTGTTAATTCTTCTTGCATTATCTGTTTGTTCTGGATTTATTCTCACTTCAGTTGATAAATGGGGGTTCGCAGCACTCTTTGTATTTATCTCTTTAATGGTAGGGTTAATGATGATGGTTTATCAAGATTTGGAATCTAAAGTCATGAAGGACCGCTACATCGTACTACTTCTATCATTTTTAATTGTAATTGTTTTTTGGGGAGCTTTTGAACAAGCAGGTGGTTTGATGACGCTATACACAGATGTGAAAACAGATCGAGTTTTATTCGGAATGACAATTCATACTACGATGTTTCAAGGTTTAAATGCAGGTTTCATTCTTCTCCTAGCTGTTCCAATTGCTAATTATTGGGCAAAAAGAAAATTAAAAAGTCGAGAAGCAAGTTCACTGTTCAAAATGGCGACAGGCACTATGATAATGGGAACAGGTTTTGTCTTTATGGTATTCGCAGCAATGGAATCTGGAGAAGATGGTAAAAGCTCAATGATTTGGCTAGTTATGGCTTACTTATTCCATACTATTGGTGAATTATGTTCATCACCTGTTTCACTATCCTTTATTACAAAACTGGCTCCCGCTAAATATGCATCCTTAATGATGGGTACTTATTTTGCCGCAACTGGATTTGGTGGTAAATTAGCTGGAGTTATCGGTCAATATTCTAAGACCCTAGGAGAATACACAATTTTCATTGGACTAACGGTCTTTACAGTTGCCTTTGGACTCTTAGTAATTGCGTTATTAAAACCATTGAAACGCCTAACACACGGTGTAGAGGATAATGAACGAGTATTGGAGGTTGTAGATGACCCTGAACTCATTGACTAAGAAGGATAATAATTAAGAATAGCAAAAAGTAAATATAAAATATATGTCAGACCAGAAAATAGACCTTTTTAAATCAACAGTTTTAGGACATCCATCAGGATTATTTGTTCTGTTTTTCACAGAGATGTGGGAACGTTTCTCGTATTATGGAATGCGTGCATTATTGGTAATGTTCTTAACGGCATCTTTAACCGATTCTGGCTGGGGTTGGCCTAAAGAAAATGCTTATGTATTGTTCGGTACTTATACAGCCCTAGTTTATCTTTCTACAATGCTCGGCGGTTACTTTGCTGATAACGTTTGGGGATATAGAAAAGCTGTTATTGTTGGAGCTGTCTTGATGACATTGGGTCACGGAGCAATGGCTTTGGAAACTACATGGTCAATCTATCTAGGTTTGACATTATTAGTATTCGGAAGTGGTTTCTTTAAACCAAATATGACATCAATTATCTCTCACATGTACAAGGACCATCAAGGAAAGAAAGATGGTGCCTACACGATTTTCTATATGGGAGTTAACGCTGGGGCCTTTTTAGGTATTCTACTTTGTGGGTATTTAGGAGAAACAGTGGGTTGGAGTATTGGATTCGGATTGGCAGGTATATTCATGCTTTTCGGATGTTTGCAATTTTGGTTCTCTCAAGACATTTTTGGAGATATCGGTTTAAAACCTAAGAAAGCAGAAAAGAATGAAGCTACTGGATTAATCGACACTCCTACGAAAGAGTCTCAATCTGATGATCCTACTGGAGCAGATTCTTTAACATTTAGTTCTTGGCAAAAAGCGCTTATTGGAATAATGGCCACTTTAGGCTTGGTTTGGATTATCAATGATCCCGCATCCAAGATATATGGCTATAATGTTCTTAATTTTAAAGTCTTTGGAATTGATGGATCTTTGATTACTATATTATTAACCTTGGCCATGTTTATTTTTCTCTTGGTGTATAGATTGGCGTTGTACGGCAAGATTACTAGAGATAAAATGATAGCAGTAACTTTCTTCGCCTTCTTAACGATATTCTTCTGGGCCATTTTTGAGCAAGCACCTGGTTCTTTGACTACGTTTGCGCGTGATTACACGGATCGCGCCTTGGAAGGAAACGCTGCATTAACGTATAAAATAATTAATACTTTAATGACTGTAATTCCTTTGGGAATAATCACATGGGTATTGGGTCTATTGTTTAAGCAGACATTCAAAAAGTACGCATTGGCTAACTTAATTTTAGGAGCGAGTTTTGTTATTATTTGGGTCATTGCAATCTGGATGTTAGTTACTGAATTTCAGAAGGAAGCGGCAGAAGTTCCAGCTTCTTGGTTCGGCGTATTGAATTCGTTATTTATCATTGGTATGGCACCGTTGTTTTCTAAATGGTGGGAAAGTAAATACAATCCATCAGCGAACGCGAAGTTTGCAATTGGGTTGTCGTTGTTAGGAGTAGGAATGGCATGTGTTGCATTCGGTGGTCGAAACATCGAAGCGGGCGCTACTAGTGCTTCTGTTAGTATGTTCTGGTTAGTATTGGTCTATTTCTTCCACACAATGGGAGAGCTTTGTACGTCGCCGGTTGGTCTTTCTTACGTAAGTAAGTTAGTTCCAGGTAAGATGATAGCCTTTATGTTCGGTATCTGGTACTTAGCTGTAGCCATTGGGATGAAAACTGCAGGTATATTTGGTGAGTCATCCGAAGCGATAGCAAAAACCGAAGGAATCAGTTATTTCTTCTGGATTTTAACTATTCTTCCAATTGTATTGGCTGTGTTCTCTTTATTAATGGGGCCAGTTATTAAAAAACTAATGCACGGAGTTAAGTAACTTCAATTCATATTATTGAAAAAAACAGTCCTCCTCGGAGGGCTGTTTTCATTTTAACACAATCTTCTAATGAAATTTCTTTTTCCACTAATCGCCCTTCTTTTTTCTTTTAACACCTTCTCTCAGACGATTGAGTTGATGGATACGACAAAGATGAAAAAGCTCAAGTCAGGATCGTATGAATACGTGATGATGGGAAGTAAGGAGGAAATCGTTATTGAAAAGAAAAGCAATGTATTCATTGACTTTGCACAAATTGACGTTCCAAAGAAAATGGATTCAATGGCCATCGCTCTAGGAAATGATACTATTTGGACAAAAGAAGTCACGCCTTTCCTGATTAAAAATATGGATGCAACAGTTTCCTTGGAATGTGTTATGGTTCATCAAGGAGATACACTGAAGTTCAAAAGCAGTCAAGCGAAATCGTTAGGTTTAAAAGTCAAACGATTGGAACGCCCTGTTTTTACCGATGATCCTATTGTGTTCGGGATCTTAGCAATTGTCCTTGGTTTAATCTTTTTCACTTCGCACAAACAAACACCATTCTGGAAGAAGTTTTATATCGCCGTACCTGCATTGTTGCTGTGTTACCTGATTCCAGCAATTCTCGTAGCACTTGGATTGATTTCAAAAGATTACAGCAGTCTTTATACCATGGCGAAGAACTATCTTTTGCCTGCTGCACTGATTTTAATGACAATTGGGATTGATTTTAAAGCGATTATAAATCTTGGCCCAAAAGCCCTGATCATGTTCTTTACCGCAACAATTGGTATTGTTGTCGGGGGGCCACTGGCAATTTGGATTTATACATTTATCGATCCTTCAGTAGTTGGTGGAACGGGGGATGCAGCGACCTGGAAAGGTTTTGCGACCTTGGCCGGAAGTTGGATTGGCGGTGGTGCGAATCAAACGGCAATGCTTGAACTTTACGAATACAAACAAGAGTTGTATGGTAAGATGATCACCATTGATATTGTTGTTGCTCAATTGTGGATGATTTTCCTTTTATGGGCAGCAACGCGTGCAGAGAAATTTGATAAATGGTTGAAGGCAGATACTTCCGCAATCGAGGATTTAAAGGCGAGAATGGTGAATTATGAATCACTGAACGCTAAGAAACCAACGCTAACGGATTATATGATTATGATTGGCCTTACATTTGGATTGGTTGGTTTCTCACATTGGGCAGGGCAGTTATTGGCTCCAATATTTAAAGACCTCATGGGTAAGGATTCTCCTTTTGGGAATTCTTTCTTTTGGCTCGTTGTTTTGACAACTGCAGGTGGTTTGATCTACTCTGCTACCAAAGTAAGGAGGTTCGAAGGCGCTGGAGCATCAAAACTTGGAAGTGTATTCATTTATATATTGGTTGCAACGATCGGTATGAAAATGGATCTTGGCAAGGCGCTTGAAGAACCACAGTTAATTCTGGTTGGGATCATATGGATGCTAATTCACGTGGGACTATTGTTCCTGGTAGCCAAATTGATTAGAGCTCCATTCTTCTTTTTAGCAGTTGGCTCAAAGGCAAACGTTGGAGGCGCGGCTTCCGCTCCAGTTGTAGCAGCTGCATTTCATCCTTCACTCGCAAGTGTTGGTGCATTGTTAGCCGTACTTGGATATGGAATTGGTTCGATTGCTGCAATGGCATGTGCCGAAATGATGGCGATGGTTGCACCTTAAAAGTGTTTTTTAACGTACACTTTTCGTTGATTTAGACCGTATTGTATCCCTGATGTATAAATCAGTCAATGTTCAGTAGTTATTAATTTACTTGTTTTCTGCACTTGTTTCCGATGCGTAGAAATGTACATTGATCGTTCAGACTGCTATTTATCAACAGTTTATGTTTTTATTTTCACATTATTTTATTGAATGTCATCTTTTTCACACTTTCTGCCTTAAACGGTTTAGTTAATTTCTTAACGAATACACTTGTTTTGCGTTGTATTTATGTCGTACTTTTGTTGTAGTAACTATTAGAGCTAACTAAAATCTACCTATAATGTCAATTAGACTAAATCTAATTGTCATCATTTGTACGGCTACTGCTTCTCTTGCTAATGCGCAATCAAAGGAGATTCACGGCCCTCAAGTCATGACAGAAACTGGTGCAAATTCTGCACTTACCCCTGAACTTTCAGATCCTCAATTGGTGAAAGCACTTTTTTTGGAACTTGACGGAACCTACCAAATCAATATTTCCCAACCCAATTACCAGATTCTTTATTCAAGAGATTTACTGGAAACAATTCGTTCATCGCGTTTATTGGATGAAAATGCAATTGTTGAATGGGATGCGTACACAACAATAATCATCTTTCCGAAGTCGTCATCTGGCGCAATGGGTAATAACTAAGGAATTATGAAATTATTTAATAAACGAATCTCAAGAACGTTAGTTGGATTGACTAGCTTCTTATTGTTAAGCGGCCTTTCATTTTCACAAGATGATTGTGGAAGTGCAATTCCCGTAGCGGATTTAACGGGAGTTGTCTGTGCTACTAGTGCACCAAGTACTACCGATGCTCTCGCGGCTGGAACTTGCGAAGAAGGAAACAACGACACTTGGTTTCAATTTACAGCGCAAGGACCAAGTGCGGATATTACTGTTAGTAATACTCAAACTGGATGGCGACCTGAATTTTTAGTTGTTTCAGGAACTCCTGCGAGTACCTGTGCTGGATTTGGGCAAGAATCTTGTACCGATCAAAACGGAAATTACACAACTATTACTAGTACGACAACTCCTTTGACAATTGGAGAAACGTATTGGATTGTAGTTTCTAGTCATGGCAACAGTTCTGGCGGAACAATTTCCGTTTGTGTTACGAACGCTCTTCCCGGCCCATGTCAAGACAATGAAGATTGTAGCGCTCCATTAACTGTAGCGTTGAATGCTCCAGGTGCTGGTGCGGCTTGTGTTACCGATTGTAACACTGGAGCAAGTGCCGGTCCTGATTTCGCTGGAGCCAACTGTTTTGATTTACCAAACGAAACTGTTTGGTATTCAATTACAACTGGAGCGACTACTACGTCTTTAGATATTGATGTAACAAGTACTGATTTATCTGATCCGGAGTTCACCTTATTTACGACTGACTGTTCATTGTTTACAGTAATTGATTGTAATGAAGGAACCGGAGGAACAGCAAATTCAGCAGGAGTTGCCGTTTTACCGAATACAACCTATATAATTGCAGTTTCTGACAACACTGGAGATGAAGGTGACTTCGATCTTTGTATTACTCAAAACGAACCTGGAGCTTGTAATGCCAATGAAGAATGTGCTACTGCAATTGCAATACCTTTAAATGGAGCTGGAAATGCTCAAGCATGTCAGGCTGGTTGTAATACAGGCGCGACACCCGGAATTGATTTTACAGGCCCAGCAATTTGTGCGGAGATGTTAAATGCAACAGTTTGGTACACAATTACTACAGGTGCTACTACTGCAACGATTGATGTTGATTTAACAAGTGCTGATTTATCTGATCCTGAGTTTGCAATATTTACGGACAACGGATGTGGAACACTTTGGACAACAGTATTCTGTCTTGAGGGGACTGGAGGTGCAGCTTCTTCATTGGGAATTCCTGTAACACCAAACACGACTTATATTATTGCCATTTCTGATGATTCAGGAGATGAAGGAAACTTTAATTTTTGTGTTACCGAAAACGCGGATAACAGTGCCTGTAATACGAACAATGCTCTTACCGTTTCCGCAACATCTATGGGATCGCCTTTGACAGGTCCATTCCTACCGGGTGAAATTGTGTCGTTCTGTTATACGATTACGGATTTTACGCAGTTCAATTGCAATTACTTAGGAGCTATAATTCCAGAGTTTGGAGATTGCTGGGATCCTATTTCTTTCAACGGAAATGGAGAGCCTGTAAACGTAACAACACCATTGGTTCCAGCTGGAGTTTTTGATTTCGGACCTCCTGCACCTTTTTGTGAAGGAAATGCAACAGGAGCTTGGGGCTGGGAAGCTACAGGTGGGGTAACATATAACAATATTGCCGGTGGGTACTATCCAGCAAATTCAATTTTACCTGCAGGATGGTTTTTCTTAACCTCGTATGATTCACAGCAGGCATTTGCAGGGTGTGGAGGTCCAGCAGAAACGGATCCTGATAATTCTTTTGGTGATAGTGATTACCCAACTTGTGCAAACAATACGCTTGATTGGCAAGTGTGTTTTGATCTTCAAGCAAAAGCAGTTATCGCTTGTACGAATGGGGAAACGGACTGTGTTGTTTCAATCAAAACATTGGCAGATGGTGAATTCGGAGCTTGGGACAACCTCGGTTGTACAATTGATGGATTAACTTCAATGCCAGGATCAATAAATTGTGCTCTTCCAGTTGAATTGGCTGAATTCACTGCTGTTTACGATAAGCCTTCCGTTTTGATTGATTGGAAAACAATAACAGAAAGTGGAACATCTCATTTCGTTGTTAGCCACGTTGATGCGAAAGGTGAGTTGTATGAGATAGGAACGGTAGAAGCTGTTGGGAACTCTCAAAACGAAGTTAATTACAGATTTGTTCACGAAACACCAATCCCTGGAATTAACTACTACAATTTAAAAGCTGTTGATTTTGACGGGACAATTGAAGATCACGGATCTGTTTCGATCAAAGCGAATTTTGGATATGCATTTTTCGATAGCAAAGCGAAACAGATCGTTTTGACCTATTCTTCCAATGTTGAAATTTACGCGATGGACGGTAGTTTGATCAAAACTTCAAATGGTACAACACGAATTGACTTCGAGAAAACAGGTGTATATTTAATTAGAGACCTTACGACAGGAGTTATGCAAAGAATAGTTGCGACTTGGTAAATCGCTTCTTAGTTAGTTGAAAAAGGCATCCTTTAGGGTGCCTTTTTTTGGTTATACGGTTTATGAAGCTTCGACTCCTTGCAGACTTACTAAGTGTGAATAGATCCCTTTTTGAGCAATTAGTTCGTCATGAACGCCTTGTTCTTTAATCTCACCATTTTCTAAGACAAGGATTTTATCTGCTTTTTTAATTGTAGACAATCGATGTGCAATTACGAAGGATGTTCGACCTTTCATCAGAGTATCCAATGCTTCTTGAACCAAGCGTTCTGATTCAGAATCAAGAGCAGACGTTGCCTCATCCAATATAAGTATAGCAGGGTCCTTTAAAATAGCTCTCGCGATGGCTACACGTTGCTTTTGTCCTCCAGACAACTGAATACCTCGATCTCCAACTTCCGTCTCTAATTTGTCAGGAAATGAATCAATGAATTCCCATGCATTTGCCTTCTTCGCTGCTTCAATTAATTCTTCTTCGGTAGCATCTAGCCTTCCGAATAATATATTGTCGCGAATTGATCCTGCAAATAAGATTACTTCTTGAGGCACGTATGCCATGTGCGAGCGTAAATGCTCTACATCGATCTCTTTGTTGTCTACTCCGTCAAAGTGAATCGAACCTCCCGTTAAAGGGTAAAAGTTCAGTAGGAGAGAGGCAATTGTTGATTTCCCTGCACCCGATGCTCCAACCAATGCAATGGTTTGATTACTGCTCGATTCGAAGCTAATGTTTTTAAGAACTTCTACATCTTCCCGCTGGGGATAATAGAATGATGCACCGCGAAATGAGACATTTCCTTTAATCTCAGGCTTAAGTGTACCCGTCATTAAATCTTTCTCATTTTCTTGATCGATAATCTCCATTAAGTTTTCAGTTGCACCGATGGCTTGCTGAATACTTGAATACAATTCTGGAATTGAAGCGAAAGAAGCTCCTATCATTATAGTAAACATTATGAACGTATTGAAATCATCCGAAGTTAGTTCAGCGTTTGGACCTTGTGTCATTAAAACGCCTTGCCATATGATGAATACAACAGCGCCCATTAGGAATAGGATGATAAATGAAGCAAAAGCGCCTCTCCAAAGTCCAGCTTTGACGTTGAGATTTTTAATATTCGTTGCTAGTTTTGTATACTTCCCAAGCATGAAAAACTCATTTGTAAATGACTTAACATTTGAAATTCCCATTAACGATTCTTCCAAAACTGCATTGGAATTTGCTGATTCCGTTTGTGCCTCTTTCGAAAGACGTTTTACAAATCGACCGAAGAAAACTGCTGAAATAGCGATTACAGGTAGTGTTGCGAGCATGATTAATGCAAGTTTCCATGATATATATGCTAAGAAAGCAACTCCACCTAAAATAATTACAAATTGTCTGAAAAATTCAGCAATAGTTGTTCTTAATGTATCCTGAACTTTCGTAATATCTGATGAAATTCGACTTGTTAATTCCCCTACTTTGTTTTTATTAAAGAAATCCATTGGCATGTGAACCAATCTTTTGAAGGCATCTGTCCGAACATCTCTCAATGTATTCTCTGTTACATTAGTGAAAAGAACAATTCGAAAGAACCCTGCTATTGCTTGAATTCCAAAAACTATAAAGAGTGCAAGCGCAATAGAGTTTACGCTGTCAATTGAAACGTTTTCCAGTGCTTTTGTTAGAGAACTAGGTGTTTCAGACTCACCTCCAAGTAGCTGTCCCATAAGCAATGGGAAGGCCAAGCCTATAACGCTGGAGATAACTAAGAAAAACCATCCCAATGCAAATGTTCCTCGATAAGGACGCATGTATGTAAAGATTCTCTTCGCCTTTTTAACACTATCCTTAGAAAGTTTAACGCGTTTTGTTTTTTCTTTTTTTGGTCTGAGCATGGATTTCTATACGGTTTTCAAGTCCAACAAAAATAGCCACAAAAAGAGGAATCTACTTAATTTTTGATTTTTTTATCCAAAGGTTTTGCCAGACAGAAAAAATACATATCTTTGCAGTCCGAAATTAGACAATAGAGTAAACGACATATCATGCCAAAAAGAACATTTCAACCATCAGTAAGAAAGAGAAGAAACAAACACGGATTCCGTAGTCGTATGGCGACTAAGAATGGAAGAAGAGTTTTAGCTGCAAGACGTAAGAAAGGTAGAAAGAAAATTTCTGTTTCTGACGAAGGAATGCACAAACGTTAATCTTTTTCTTAAAGAGATTGAAGCCGATACACACAGTGTATCGGCTTTTTTTGTTTACTTTAATTGTTCTCTAACGTAAAACTGTTTCATCGGATTGATGCATCTCCATGCAGTATTTGTTTCGCTATTAAGAAGTTGCACGATTTCCTCGAAGCTCTTTGTAACGGTGTGTCTGTTTGTTGCTGTGAATCAAAACAATGCGCTTGCTCAAGATGCGAGTTGGACTCCCGTTTATGAAAATTTCACAACGAAAGATGGACTTCCAAGTATGGAGGTTTACTATTCTTATCAAGATAGCCAAGGGTATATGTGGTTTGCAACGGATCGTGGTGTAGCTAAATACAATGGCGACAAGTTTGTTACTTATACGGTTAAGGATGGATTAACGAGTAATACAGTCTTTAAAATTGAGGAAGATGATATTGGGCGAATTTGGTTCTTATCTGATTCACCTCGTCTGTGTTACATTGAAAATGGGAAGATCGAACAGTATGAATTCAACCACGTCATAGATTCTGAATTTGGTATTGATGGTTATGTGACTAGTTACACTGCGTGGAATTTTGACAATGATCAAGTCTTATTTTCTACTTATTTATTAGGTTCTATAAAAATTGACGTTAATGGCGTTTTAACCAAACCACATCTTAATTATCAATCTAAAAGTGATTCAAGTAGAATGACATTTTTTCAATTGGATGGAGTGATACTTAATGGGCCTCCCAATTTAAAAAATCAAAATGGAATATTGAGTTTATATTCTGAGAAGGGAAGGGTCTTGAGTAAAACTATGGGGTCCTCCTATCTGCCAAAAACCGGTGAGATAGATTTGAAAAATTCTTATATCGCTTCGGGAACTAGTATTTTAATAATTGGAAATAATTCAGAAAAGCTTTACGATTTTGAAGATAATGTATACTGCGTCAGTGTTATAGATAATCATCTCTGGATAGGCTTTGGAGGTGAAGGCGGTGTTCGACGCTATAAAATTGAAGGTAATAGCTTAATAAAAGTTGATCAATTATTTGAAGGAGAAATCGTCACTAATATATTTAGAAGTAATACGAATGATTATTGGTTTTCGACCTATAACAATGGTGTTTTAAGAATTAGAGACATGAAAATTCACTCTTTAATTGGAGGCACCTATACAAAAGAATCAGTGTTTTATTTAGCAAAAAGAGGAACTGATTTATTATTCTCAAACTCTGACGGAGGTATGTGTTTCATAAATCAGTTTACGGGTAAGGTACGTCTCAATTATAGGCCAAGGAATAAGTTTAGGCCTAAAATTATTGTTGATATTCACACTCAAGAAGTTTTTTTAAGTTCTCACACATCGATTAAGAATATTGAAAATTTTGGTTCGACGTGGGTGCGTAATTTGAGTGACTCGAAACTTAATAAATTAAAAAAAGACACCTATTTTGGTACGCATGACATTGTTAATTCTGAATACGGACATATAACTGCGGGTGGTTTTGGTCTTTGGTTTGATTCGTTGAATAAATTTCTTCCGATAAAGAATGGAGTTCAGAATCTTGAATTGGAAGACAAAGATCACTTATGGTTTTCCAATTACCGCAAGTTGCAATCAATTAATCTTAAAACATGGGTGGTTTCGAAGCCTAAAAACAAATTACTTCACCAAAGGATTAATAGTATTCATAAAAACAATGGGATCACGTTTTTTGGAACCCATGGCGATGGAGTTGTTATTAAGAAAGGGAATGAAGTAACGAGATTGCAAACTAAATTTGGAGAAATTCAAGATTTTGTAACCAATATAATTTCTACTGAAAAGGGGCCAGTTTGGATGATGAATCATAAAATAGTTTCTAAAATGCGCCAAACGGTATCTGGAAAATTTGGAATTGAAAATTTTGATTTGATTGACCTGGACTGTGAGAAAATTAATGTTATTCATCCTGATGACAATTATTTATATGTCGGTACCAATTCGGGAATTAGAAGAATTGAAAGTGCTGGAGCCATACTAAAGAAAAAACTTCCCCAGTTGTATTTAGGGTCAATAAAAATTGGTGACTCAATAATTGATTCAGATAATTTTAAATTAAGACACAATCAGGGTGATTTATTTATAGAGTTTGATGCTGTTTCCTATGAAAATGAACCTGTTGTCTTTCGTTATCGAGCGAACGAAGATGAAGAATGGATTCAAATTAGAGAGCGTTTTATCCGATTGAATGCTTTCCGTGACGGAGATTATCATTTGGAAATTCAAGCTTCGATTGATGGAGTGAATTGGACAAAGTCGGAATATGTGGACTTTGAAGTTCTACCTCCATTTTGGAATACTTGGTGGTTCATATTTATCGAAGTTTTATTGGGGGCTGGGCTTGTCTTTTTAGCTGTTCGGCAAAGGTTAAAAGTGGTGGACAAGAAGCATGCTTTGGAGCAAAAAATGATTGAGTTACAACAAGAAGCATTGACACAGCAGATGAATCCACATTTCATTTTTAATGCGCTTGGTTCGGTTCAGAATAGTATCCTAAAAGGAGATTCAATTCAAGCGAATAAGTATTTGGTGAAGTTCTCTAGGTTGCTACGAACAGGGCTTAATGCTTCTCGATCAAGGCTTATTGCATTGGAGGACGACAAAGAACTCATGGAGAATTATTTGGCTGTCGAGAAAACGAGGCTTGGTGAGGGATTCAGTTTCAGTGTAGAGATAAGAAGTAATTCTGAAGCCTATTCGCTTTACATATCTCCTTTTCTTTTGCAGCCCTTTTTGGAGAATTCAATCAAACATGGAATTGGAGAGGATCATGTTGCGGGGAACGTGACAGTCGTTTATGAGCAACACCTGCATTTCATCACATGCACGATTGTTGACAACGGAAAAGGAAGATTGGCATCGAACAAAATACATCAAGCTGGACATACTTCGCATGGGACTGCCATAGCTTTTGAGAGAATTGAATTATTCAACCGTTCAAATGGATCGGCAAGCAAGCACGAAATAGTCGATTTATACGATAAAGAGGGCCTTCCAATTGGAACAAAGGTTATCTTTAATGTACCTACCATAAGGAAATAAGCATGCTGAAAGCCATTATTGTCGACGACGAATCAAATCAACGAGAAAATCTTAGAATGATCTTAGAAGGTCATTGTTCTGGGGTTGAAGTTGTTGCAGAAGGAAAGTCAGCTTTAGAAGGAGCGGGACTAATAATGAAGCACAGCCCTGATGTCATATTTTTGGATGTTGAAATGCCTGGAGGAACGGGGCTAGATTTACTTCAAAGCCTTGAAAAAGTCGATGCAAAAGTGATTTTAGTTACTGCTCATGCGAATCACATGCAAGAGGCATTCAAAGTAAATGTTTTCGATTATATCATAAAGCCAATTGATATTGAGGAGATGATCGATACAGTCGACCGTATTGTAAACTCTTCAGAGACGCTTAAAACTGGATCCGTGAAAGTCGGACTTCCAAGCTCAAATGGACTTATATACGTCAACAAAGAGGATATTGTTTTTATAAAAGCCCAAGGCAGTTATTCCGAAGTTCAATTCAAATCGGGAAAACCATTAATGATTTCTAAAAATCTAAAATTTTTTGAATCTATAATCAAAGACAAAGCATTTTTAAGAATACACCGTTCATGCATTATTAATCTGTTGCACGTTGCTGAATTTTCAAAGATGGATGGCGGATTAGTAATCCTTAGCAATGGCCAGGAATTTCCAGTCAGCAAGGATCAAAGAGATGTACTTTTATCCGCATTGCAAGATTTTTAATTTTTTCCCACAAACTCAAATCACTATTTCACAAACTCGGGCGTGTCTCCCGTGAATTATTGCTAGTACTTAACCGTTTTATGTTCTAAATTAACTCCTAACCTGCTAGGATAATGTGTTGAATATTAAATGTGAGAGAATGATTAGGAGCTTAAGTAAGCGTGAAGAACAGGTGTTGAAATTGCTATTGGCTGAGTATAGCCAAGTAGAAATTTGTCAACTATTAGAATTGTCTTATAGTCGTGTGAGTGATATAAAGAGAATAATAATGCAAAAATGGGGTGTTGAAACAATGATCAGTTTGGTCATTAAATCAATCAAAATGGGTTATTTGGAAATAGAAGAGGACACCTTAGAAGAATTGGAGCCTTATGTTTTTAAAGAACAAGATGTAGTGTATAAGTATATTGCCTAGCAATTTCTCATAGACTATTCCTTGAATTTCATTATTTTTTCATCGTTACAATTTCTTTCAATTTTAGCTTTAAATTGATTTAGCAATTTTCCGAGTCATTCGTCTTGAAATTTTACTTAGGTTTTCATCCCAATAGATTGGTGATGAACTACTATTTATAACAAGTGTTTTTTGAGTTGTAAAATCATAACAATAATATTCTATTGGTCGATTTCCTTTGAGGTTTTTAGGCCCGAAGTCAATGATAATTAATTTATTACCCTTCTTTAGAAGCTTAATATTCCGAACTTCCTGAAGCTCTAGGATATCATTTGATTTGATATTAAATGAATCTATGATGTCTATGGATAAAATATCTTGCCTAATATGCAATGTTGCTTGAATATATAGGTCATCCGAGATAAACACACGCGCCGTATCCTTGCCATTTACAATCATTCCTATAAAGGACTCTTGAATTGATTGTAAAGAATCATTTGCTTTAATTACACTGTATTTTTTTGGAAGACGCAGCGTAAATTCATTTTCGAGAACAACTTCATGTTTGCATTGCGCAAACGAATTTGAAGCAATCAAGATAAAGAGGGATAGCTTTAAGATTTTATCAATTGCCATACTTCTGATTTTTGAATCATTTACCGACCCTTTTGCTGAACAGTATGTGTTAACTCGTGTGCTAAAAGGTGCTTGCCTGATTTACTGGATGGGTTGTATTTACCTTGGTTAAAGTAAATGTCGTTTCCGTTAGTAAAAGCTTGAGCGCCAATTTTATCGCACATGTTTATTGCTCGAGCGTCTGTGTGAATTCTGACGTTACTAAAATCAGATCCTATATTCTCTTCCATTGCAGTTCGAGTAAGATCATCCATTGCAAATCCTTTCCCTTTGCTCTTCGCTAGGTCGGACTCAATAGAATTTGAATTTTTTCCTTTTGAGTTGTTTTCGCTGTTGCTCTTTTCAGAAGCAGATAAGTTAAGTCGAGATTGGACTGTAGAGTTGGGTTGATTAAGTGCAGGCTCCCCAAAAACATTCTTCTTCAATTGAACATGTTCATTCTTTCCAGAAGAAGACTCACTTTCTTTTGCACGTTGAGCCATTTGCACAACATTCGGTTTGAATTGCTCTGTATCACTAGATTTATTTTGAACGTGTGCTTTCGGCTTGTTTTTTTTTTTCTCGGGATTCATGAATAAAGGCCTTAAATGGTGATTAAATCTACAACGTGTTTATAACCAAATTAAATTAGTGATTTTTAGTGTAGATACCAATTAAGTATTCATTTTTAAGTACATATACCTGATTTCAATTTGTGTTGTATTCTTTTTACTTGGTGATTGGGAATACTGATCCGCATACAGATCCGAATGCTGAACTTGTCGAAATATGTCGAATTCTGCGCATCATTGTAGCGCAGACTTAATATCAAGAACACAATTGTAAAGCTGTTTAATTAATTGGGGAATCGTAAATATTGAAAATTAGAAATTGAACTAATCCTTCTTGGGGTTCTTCATAGCGTCTTCAACGTTCTTACGAATTTGCTCATTGATGTCATTTTGGCGGCGCTTCGTGTCTTTCTCTTTACGTTCAGCGTCCTCTTTGCCAAACATTTTTTCGTTGATCTCTTTGGCCCAAGCATCTGGATTTTCCGAAGCTTTTTTCAGCGATTCTTCATTGAATAAATCAAGGATTTCTGGAACCTGGCCAAACGCAGATTTAAAGGATTCCTTTTGGTCTTCCTCAGTGGCGTCTTCATTTTGCATATTCGCCATGAAGTCTTTCGCCCATCGTTGACTCTTGCCGATAATAGAGTCTGGATCTTCAGCACTAAACATTTTTTCGAAGTCTTCGTGCGCAGCCTTATTCGTGAGAGCAGAAAACTGTGTTAGAGCGCCAATTGCCTTTGCTGCGGCCTTCTTTGTCGTTTCATAGTGCGCTTTCAGCAATGTTTCAACGTTCTCTTCGTCAACGCGATATTGTGCAATGGATTTTTCCAAGATCTTTTTTTCAACCCCATCGAAACGCTGAACGGGGTAATCCCCCGGAAGGAATGTAAGATCCGTTG